>JBGOXG010000262.1:0-2815 GCA_041479025.1 Anaerolineae bacterium | reverse complement strand
GACGAAGTGGCTGGTATCGTTTTGCTTGATGCGAGACACGAAGCTATCAACTCAAAAATGCCTCCAGCGTGGCAAAAATTAGAAATGGCTGGAAAAGGAATGTATCGTTTTATGTTATTGGCATCACGATTAGGTGTGCTGAATTTATTAGGCAAATTGATGGGAGAAAAAGCCGCCCCTCCAATAGTAATGAAATTGCCGCCTGAAATCCGACCAATATACCTTGAAGTTGGATTTCAGCCCAAATATTTTCAAAGCAATCTTGATGAGTTAGCCGCTTGTGCCGAGAGCGATAAGCAATTGAGTGCTACTGGCTCATTGGGTAACACTCCTCTAACTGTTATAAGGCATGGCATCCCTGATTTGTTTGCCAGTATGCCTGCCGAACAAGCCAAACAGGCTGAACAAGTTTGGCAAGAACTGCAAGCGGATTTAGCCAAACTGTCGTCAACCAGTCGAATACTTGTTGCTGAAAAAAGTGGTCATGGAATACAGATTGACCAACCCAGTTTAGTGGTTGACGCTATTCGCCAAATCGTTGAAGCCACTCGTAGCGTATCACCTTCTGCATAAGGGCGCGGGCTAGCCGCGCGCAGGTGAACGCGACCGTTGAGCCGCTTCATTTCCATCGTCGTAAGTCGCACGGGAAGGAGTAAAAGAATGGACACCGCAATTTCAATCCTCAGAGTGATTCATGTGATTACAGCAGTTTTGATGGCATGGCCGTTTTATGCCCTGGTGGCAGTTAACCAGCGTATGCGGCTAGGTCCACCCCTGGGTGATCGCGTGGACACGTATTTGGAGAACACGATTAAAAACCGTGTGCTTCCCTGTTACGTTTTCCAAGCAACCGCCCTTGTAACAGGACTCGCGCTTATTCTCTTGCGCGGGATGGGATTAACCACACTTGTAACAAATCCAGTACTTGGCTTGAAATTCTTGCTACTGCTGGTGATTGCGGGATTGCTATCCGTTGTGACTTTCAGCCTGCAACCACGTATTGATGCGTTCTTCGCCAAGCGCGATGCCAGTGGAAAAATCATGGAAGAGGATGCGGCACAAATTCGTGCTTTACGTGGACGGCGTAAACAACTCTCATCACTTTGCATGTTCTGTGTATTGGCGGCAGCAATGCTAGGAGTGCAAGCATGGGTGACATTCCCCATGTGGTTGACAGTTGTGCTGATAGCTGCTATTGCTGTTTTTACTTGGCGCGCCTATACAAGTGTGACACCATGGGGATGGGCGTAAAGAAATCACAAAAGACAAGACAAAGGCGGCCCAACACCGGCTTGCAGGCGACGAGGCTGCCGCAACGTCCCAGCATAGGCTCTTGTAATTCCAGCGAGTCTTGCCCGCAGGCGAGTCTTTAGCACCCGCCCCGCGCCTGAAGCCAAGCCGTTGGGCGGCTCACACACAACAACCACAGCAATATCATTCGCATTTGCTGGGTGTGTAACATACCGGGTAACCGGCCAAGAATCGATTCGTTCAACCAAAAAGGAGATCGAGATGAAACCATACCCGCAGAAGCCGCCTTTCACTCAAGATGAACTTGTCGCATTCCTCAATGAAGCGCCGGTTGCCCGTTTGAGCAGCATGAATCCCGATGGGACAATTCATATCGCGGCTGTCTATTTCAAGTATGAGCACGGGGATATCCTGATTGGAACACAGGATGTGAGTCACAAAGCCAGAAATATTAAGCACAATCCGAATGTCACCTTGCTGATTGACAACCAGTCCCCTCCCTGGAAAGGTGTTCTCATCTATGGCGAAGCAGAACTTGTTTACGATGATGTCATCACAAAACGCGCCTCGATCTTTGAACGCTATATGTCTGCTGAGGATGCAAGGGATTTTGCATCTGGTTTAGCCAAAAGCTACGCCCCGGTAGTCATTCGTGTGAAACCCAATCGCATGATTTCTTACGATTACTCAAAAGAAGGCTTTATCCCGGGAAGCCTTGACAGCCCAAAGTAAAGCGCATTTCATGCCGCCCACCGGCGTGCAGTGGACGGTGGGGCGCTTCGCGTGCCGCATTTTCATGCATTTTTCTGATCTCAAACAGAATCCACGCCCGCCCCACCGCCACTTACGCAAACCGTTGAGCGCACAATGCGCTGGCACGTAGAGAGGTGCCATGAATACAATTGCATTATGGCCCACCGCACAGGAAGCACTTCAGGCGCTTGGCAGACATTATGGCCCAGTAATGGATCAGACTGCTGCTGAGTTGAAACTGTCCGAATGGTATGGATGGCTATTGCCAGCGTTGGTGTTTGAACCAGAACCTATCTCGGCAACGCGGTTACGCGTACGATCTCCATACATATCAGCCCGATTGTACAATGAGCGATTGGCGAAGGCAACAAAGCAAGGGTTCCTGACCCCAGTTGCGGAAGCGGAAAACGAGTATCGCCTGACAGAGTTGGGAAGACAAGCAGCAGAACGTGTAATGGGAGCAGCATATGCGAAGATGACGGCGCTTCAACCTATGCCATCAACCGAATCGAAGCGCCTGGCAAGTCTTCTACATCAGTTGGTGAAGTCTTGTCTGACCACACCAGAACCGCCAGGGAAGTGGTGCATTATTCACTCTCAGCGAACCGACCCAGGGGACGAGGCTTCAGTTGCGGTGAGAATCGACCAATACTTGAGCGATCTGGCCGCCTTTCGTGATGACGCACACTTGACCGCCTGGCAATCTCACAGTGTTGAAGGTCATGTTTGGGAAGCCTTTACGTACCTATGGCGCGGAGAAGCCACAACGCTAGATGGGCTGTATGACAAACTGGAGCGTCGCGGATATTCG
>JBGOXG010000270.1:0-2722 GCA_041479025.1 Anaerolineae bacterium | reverse complement strand
CCTCATATGACTAATAACGAACAATCAAGTGAGCAGGTAAAACCTACGAATTCCGGGAAATGGATTTGGTGGGTGGTCGGGGGAGGCTTAATCTTTCTGTGTTGTTGTAGCTTGGTCCTGGCCGTGGTTTTATTACTGGGACCCACCACTGTGGAGACATTCAGCGGAATTGTTTCACAAATGGAATTGACCATAATCCCTACGGTGAATGATTTCCCGACGGTCACTCCAACGAATATTCAGGGGATGGTCGTGCCTGATTTCCTGGAGTATCCAAACCCGATCGACAATGCCCTTGGCGATCCGAACGCGCCAGTTACGATCACCGAATACTCGGATTTTCAATGTCCATATTGCAGGAAATTTTGGCAGGCCACACAAGGAAAGATTATCGATGAGTATGTCCGTACTGGCAAAGTTTATTTGATATATCGGTCGATGGGCAATTTCTTAGGGGATTTTGGCGGAACGACCGAATCTCAGGATGCGGCCATGGCGGCATATTGCGCTGGCGAGGTAGGTAAATTTTGGGAATATCACGATATTCTCTTCGCTAACTGGAACGGTGAGAATCAAGGAAATTATTCCATCGACCGGCTAGTTGATTTTTCCAGAGTGCTTAACCTGGATGAGCGGAGTTTTCGCGACTGCATCGTGAGCCAGCGATTCCTTGAACGTGTCTCGCAGGATGCTGCCGATGGTAAGGCATTTGGCGTGTCGGGCACTCCAGCGTTCGATATAAACGGTCAGTTGCTCGAAGGTGCGCAACCTTTCAATTCGTTTCAACAGATCATTGAAAATGCGCTTGGGAACCAGTAACATGCGGAAGTCCGAAGGGTTGTAGGGTGGTGGGGAGGGGATATCCGCGTTGATTAGGACATGAAGGTATCCTTCGTCAATTTACTCCTTGAATTGCATCAAAACCGGATTCGGATCTTGATCACACGTCCTAGTTTGTCCACTAGCTTAGAGGGGGAGTTGACAACCTCAAAATAATCGGCTATATTTATATTGGTTAACTTAAGTATCCTTAAGCGAAACATAATTATGAATGGGGCTTATTGGCAGAGCAGCGCATTTCCACACTTTTCTCGATTCCGCCGCCAATCAATCAGGAAGATTATTGGTCTGATAAAGGTAGATAAGATGGATGCTAAGGGCAATAACATCATTTCCAAATTCCCTGCACGCGTTCTTTTTCATGTTCTCTCAATGGACCTGGTCATTTACCGAGTCCTTGTTAGCTTCATGGTATGCTTTTTATATTCCGCTTATTAATGGATGGTATGGTCATTGCCTTCTTAAAGTGACGCTGTGTCGATATTTTGAGAAGCGATAAGCTATGCGAAATCCTATCTATCCAACAGACGGAATGCCAATTATGACAACAATCAAACAAGCAATCGAATTGTTTCTTGACAACGTCAAGCTGGCACGCAGCAAGAACACAGCCGCTACATACACTTATGCGATGCGCGCATTCATGTCTTGCCTCGTAGGCAATGGAATTGATCCGGCTTCAACACCTGTCACAGCATTGGATGAGGATGCAGTTGGCTGGCTGGCGATGGCGTTGAAGGGGCACGCACCGGCTACTGAGTCGCTCTATCTTCAAGCGACCATTGGTTTTTATGAATTTGTCGCGGCAGAAAGACTCCACTCCCCCAACCTGCCACGGTTAAGACTCCTGGTTCGTCAACGAGGAAGACGTACCGGTCAGAGGTTGCCACAATTCCCACGCGATGACATCGACACAGTCCTGGAATTTGTCCAGACCCTACCCTCCACTTCCACCGGCAGTGAGAATGAAAAACTTCGCAACCTGCGTGATTGTGCATTCTTGCTGACCCTGGCAGATACAGGCTTGCGCGTCCACGAAGCCTGCAAATTACGCCGTGGTGATATCGATTGGAACGAAGGGCGTGCTGTGATCATAGGAAAGGGCGATAAACAGGCAATCATCCGTTTTTCGTCACGATCCATGAATGCGATGAGAGTATATTTATCAGCCCGTTCAACCCTTGACGGTGTGTCAGGCAAGCCGCTCACGTCTTTGCCGTTGTTCGCTCGCCACGATAAGGGAGCAGGGAAAAAAGTTAAACCAATTACAACCGCTACAGGTCGCAATATTGTGGATGAACGCGTCCGCCAGGCGTTAGGTGATTCTGCTGAAGGGAAAATTACACCTCACTCGTTTCGCCATTATTTTGTCACAACGGTATTACGTGCTACTGGAAACTTAAAGCTGGCTCAAGAACTTGCGCGTCATGCAAATATCGCCGTGACACAAAGATACGCCCATATCTCAAATGACGAGCTTGATAAGGGGTATCATGAAATTTTTGAAAAAAAGTGAAAATAATATTTTGGGAATATTATTTATAACATCATTGATTGCTGATCCCCTATAATTGTGGGGAACTCAAGACTCTACGGTTTGTTGTAAGAAAAATCCGTCCATATAATTTATGGGGAAAATGTGAATATTGTTCACCGCATTTTCGATTTTTATAATGACAAGGTTTACTTTAACCTGCTGGTTAAAATTGCCATCCCAATCGCACTGCAAAATGCTTTCTCATCATCGTTGAATATGGTTGGAAGTTTAATGATCGGCCAGAAGGGTGAGGTCGCAGTCGCAGCAGTAGGTTTAGCTGGCCAGGTCTTTTTTCTACTCAACCTGCTCTTATTTGGGATTGGATCCGGGGCAGCAATGTTCACT
>JBGOXG010000219.1:0-3574 GCA_041479025.1 Anaerolineae bacterium | reverse complement strand
AAGCTGCGTAAAGGTGGGGGTCGTCGTAATACCTGCTGATGATAGGTCAACATTAGGGGCTGAGGCGCTATGTGGCCTCGAAAAGATACTCAGGGCAAATTCCCTTGAGAAACAACATCACAAAGTGTTTTTTGATCAAGGCATCTACATAACTTTGGCAATTCAAGAGTCTTTCCTGAGCAGCGTAGGTACGTGCTGCGAACTCTATCTATCTCAAAACTCTAAAATTGTTGGCGGTATCCAAGTAGCGGACTTAGCAGCACACTCTCTTGGAGTAATGTTACTTGAACAACTTGGCCTCATCTCAAAGAAAGTCCGAGCAGGCGAAAACTCTGGTTACGACCCTGATCTTGAAATTGAATTGGGGTTTGAGCTTTGGGCCTCGCTCCGCTATTCTTTTTTTATGGCGTCACAGCCGAAGTCAGGTTCTATCCCAGATGATCCTGTGGGTGAAATGATATTTGATGTTGAGAACTACGGGCTGTATATTTCCCCGTCGTCCACTGAGCAACTAAAAAAGGCGGCTATCGAGCGATTCGGAAAATGTTATCTCGGATGCATTCATTAAGACGGGCTAACAAGATAATCCAGCCGACCGCTTACAGCGTCGGCTGATTTTTTTCGTTGGGCGACGCAATAACTCGGAGGTTATAGATGTTCAAACTTCGCGAAGAAAACACAAAGGAGCTGATAGCATGTCCCGAGTCCGGAATGGGATATCAGATCGTTGAGGCCAACGTTGACGACAAAAAAGTGACCGCGTTCGTGTTTAACGCCGAACTACTGGTCCGTTTTGAGGAACTGCCAAAGATAAACGGTCGCGAACACGAAGAACTTCTCAAAGAAGCGGATATGGTCAAGTTCTTTAAGTTGGTGAAAGTGCTGCCCGCAACAGCTGGCACTCCTCCACCGCCGGGCAGCGAACTGCCGCCCGTGGCTGGCGACGGGCTGGCTCCCGCGCCACAGCTGCTGCGCAGGACCGTTGCTTACGAGGGTTTCGTTCGATTCTCTGCCTACTCTAATGACAGAAGAATCGGTTCTGACGGTAGCCTAGCGAAGGACACTTACGCGACAACTATCGGTGATGCTCGGTTCGCGGTGAGCGGGCTCGCTGTCGCCGGACGATACGCATTGCCTAATCCTTCGCCCGCGGTCTACGCCTACACTATTGTATCGGACGCCGACCTTTGGTATCGTGCCGGCACAGCTCGTCCCGCGAATTACCAATCGGGTGGGGGTGTCGAAGTTCTATTCAGCGCTGGAGCACCTGCTGGCTCGGCATTCAAACCGTACAAAATTTCGGAAAAGTAATCAAATAGGTACCGTGTGCCGCCTAACCTCGGCATTCAGTGGGGGTCGAAATAGCGGGGTTGAAAAATGCGGTCTCAGTGGTCAGCACCACTGATGCATGGCCGTTGGGTGATAAGAACAAATGGAATATTTCAGTGACAAAGAGCATAGCCTCAAGCCTCAAACAGTAGATTCTGTGACTCCAGAAGCATGGGGGGGAATTGTTGCTTACGTTCAAAGCCTTATATCCACAGGGGCTTTTGGGCAGCAATATCCAGAAATGTGTCCGGACGGAAACGGACCAACTGGTACTGATGAGCGATCCTTTATTTTAGCGCTTAAAGCTGAAATTCCAAATATTCAATGGCCCTTAGAAACGGAGCGTAGGGAGCCGGGAGGACTTTCTTGGGAAACAAAGCCTTGGGCTCCTGATACTATGGTTGCCTTAGATTTGATTCAATTCTGTTATAAAACAGTTTCTAAGCCCATACAAGGAGGCTATCATAGCTTTTTTCGGCACCATCACTTGTCGTTTGAAGAAGAAGCCGGGAAAGAAGCATTTAGAGAAAAGATAAACACAATATTTCGAAGAAATGGCATCGCATTTGTTCTAGAAAACGATGGTTCAATCAAAAGGGTAGTCCCAAACTTTTCAAAAAGCATATTTCCACCCATCTGCGTACTGGTGATTCCGTACTCGACGATATGATTGATGAGGCTCAAAAGAAGTTCATAAACCCTGATACCAAAATTATAGACTTACGCATAAATAATGCAATAGTCAGGGTAAAAAAGGGGGAAGATTGGACTGCTGAATACATCCCTGCAAAAGAGACTGAGAAGCAGCCAGGCGGCAGATTTCGTCTGCCAGTACGTCCATCAACTCGGCCTGAGTATCTGGACGGCCGTTGGCCAAAGTGCTCTTAAGGTGATTCCATACTCCTTCATCCGGGTTCAGTTCGGGGGCGTACGGCGGAAAAGGTACCAAGTGCAAACGGGACGTGCGGGCGAGAAGCTCCCCCACGGGATCACTCCGATGAGTCTTGCTATTGTCCAGCAGAACGATCAAATGGCCCCGTACCTGACGCAACAGATGGCGGAGGAATACTGCCACTTCTTCGCCTTGAATATTGTCCTCGTAGAGTTGGCAGTACAGTGTACAATGGAAGCGTTTCGGGCTGACGGCGATACCCGAGATGGCCGAGATCCGGTCATGGCGATACCGATGAAGCAAGATAGGTGTTTGTCCCACAGGACTCCAGGTCTTACGAACCGAAGGGATCAAGAGGAAGCCCGATTCGTCGATAAAGACGAGATGGGCTGCCAGCCTTGTGGCGTTTTTTTTACACGGGGCCAGACAGATCGTTTCCATTCTGCGATGGCCGCCTCATTGCGCTCCACGGCCCGACGTTCTGGCTTCTGGTGGCTCCAGCCTATCTGGTGTAGGAGTTTGCCCACGTGATTGCGATGGTATCTCACTCCCAAGTGACGTTCGATCAGATCGGCAATTCGCTGGGTGGTCCACAACTCTGTCCGGTATCCGTGGGCCATGGCTCCTTGGATCAGGAGACGAACAAGGTGTTTTTTCTGTTTCGAGGTCAGTCGGGATGGCCGGCCTGGTGCCGGCTTGGCTTTCAGTGCCTTTTGCCCACCGGATTGCAAGGCATTGCGCCAACGCATAACGCTGCTCGCATGGCAACCTATGCGTCGGGCAATCTCATGAAGGGAGAGCTTCTGCTTCAAGAACGTAGTCACACTACGTCTACGTTCTTCCAGCAATTTCGGAGACCCTTGAGGTCGCATAGAGACACCCCCTTTCAGGATGTCTCTATTATATTGCATTACTTATGCGGAAGTCAATAGAAGAGAGGCTATCGAGCGTCTCTGGGATTGCTGGGAGCGAATAAAAAGTCTTGAAAACCCAACTGATAAGAAAAAATCGGTTGCAGCTCTATTAGATAAAGCATCTTCAGAACCAAACACACGCATTTTATTAGAAGAGGAAGCACGGAAGTTAACTGATATTGGCAACACCTTTCATATTCGCCATAGCGAGGTAACACAAATTATGATTTCTGATAATATTATGATTGATTATCTGTTCTACAGATTGTTTACCTTTATTCAATTGTTGCTATCAATGCGATAGAAGCACCCAACAAAAGCTTTGAGAGGGACGCGTGTTACGCTGCCGCTCCACACACGCCCCTCAAGCTTGGCGTTAGCCTCTCATGAAATCTGAAATCTGGTGAAATCTGAAATCTGGGGACACCATACTATTTTT
>JBGOXG010000078.1:0-10057 GCA_041479025.1 Anaerolineae bacterium | reverse complement strand
TGCGGTCATCGTCTCGAGTGGAGCGGATGTAGAAGCTGCTCTCTCTCTGCTCGAATCTGATTCCACCGGTCGCGCTACGCTTCTACCGATGGAGTGGCTCGAATCGCGAAAACCTCTCCCGCCTCCTTCTGACATAGCGAGCCTGGGAATTGCCAGCCAACTCATACAGGCACCGGTTGAAATACGCCCCGCAGTTGACCTTCTCCTTGGGCAGTCGATCATCGTCCGTGACCGTTCGAGCGCCCGGCGTTTGCTGAAAGCATCTGGCGCGCATCGTGTGGTAACCCTGAAAGGCGAGGTCTTCCGTTCTGATGGTTCTGTTCAGGCGGGAAAGGAAAATCGATCTGCTTCCATAAGCCGGCCACGGCAGCGTCGGGAAATTCAAGATTTAATGGGAAATGTGCAATCAGCGCTTTCAAACCTCAATCAGACACTTGATCAATTGGTGTCCGAACATACTGTTGCTCAAAAAGAACTCGAGAACGCTGAACAATCTCTGAGAGAAACTCGCCTCAGCCTTAACGAGGCAATTGCTGTTCATCAACAGGCGGACCTGGCTGCCGAGTCTGCGCGGCGTCAACGCGATTGGCAAGTTTCACAAAAAGAGACTCTCGCCACAGAATTATCTCAATCAGATGAAGATAATACCCGACTTTCTTCTGCGTTGGAAGAAGTGGAAGGTAAGCTCGGCGTAGTTCATGATGACATTAGAAATATCAACGGTGAATTAGTCTCTCTTGATTTGGATGAATTCACCAATCAAGTGGTTTTTTGGAACACACGCGCACAAGTCTCAGAAAGGGCAGTGGCTGAAGCTGAAAAACGTCTCGAAGAACGAAAACAGGCTTTGGTTCGTCTTGATTCCCTGCGACAAAGCCTGGAGGCTAGGATCAATGAGATCGACATATCCATAAATACATTGGATGCTGATAAGATCTCCTTGTTGGATGGCGAACATGATTTAAACCGCCAACTGACTGAATTGCGTACTTTGATCGACCCTGCTGAGCAGGAATTAGTTTCAGCAGAACAGGCAGAAATGGCATTACAGGAAAAAGAAACCACGGGGTTAAGATCCCTGCAAATTGTAGAACGGCAAAATAACCAGGTCCAATTAGATCTGGCGCGTAAACAGGAAGCGATTGAAAACCTTCGTCGTAGAATAGAAGATGATTTTGGGTTGGTATTATTCGAATATGAAGTCCCGATGGAAGGGGCTGTGCCTTTGCCGTTGGGCGATATGGTCGAAACCCTGCCGGTTATAACGGAATTGGCGCCGGGATTGGAAGAAAGTCTTGTGCAGAAAAAAGCGCAACTCCGGCGAATGGGTTCTATCAATATAGAAGCTCAACAGGAATATGAGCAAACCCTGGAAAGATTTAATTATATGTCTGCTCAAATAGAGGATTTACGAGAAGCGGAAGTCGATTTGAGACAGGTGATTGCAGAATTGGATGAGCTGACGAAGAAGGAATTTACAAAGACTTTTGATGAAGTAGCGGCAAGATTCAAGGAAATTTTTGTACGCTTGTTTGGCGGTGGATCTGCCAGACTGGTCTTGACTGATCCAGATAACCTCACTGAAACGGGCATTGATATTGAAGCCAGACTTCCCGGAAAACGAGAACAAGGCCTGTCCTTGCTCTCCGGTGGGGAACGCTCGTTAACAGCAATTGCACTCGTTTTTGCCCTTCTGAAGGTTTCGCCCACTCCTGTTTGTGTCATGGATGAAGTGGATGCCATGCTTGATGAGTCTAATGTAGGGCGGTTCCGCGATCTGCTGGTGGAATTAAGCCAGGACACACAATTTGTGATTATTACACACAACCGGAATACTGTTCAGGCAGCTGATGTGATCTATGGTATTACCATGGGTCGTGATTCTGCGAGTCAGACCATCGGCCTGAAGCTGGATGATGTTACCGAGGAGATGTTGAGACCGGGGTAGTTTTCGATACAGAATAAAAAGAGAGAGCGCATTGATGCGCTCTCTCTTTTTATCTATTTTGATCATTTACCTTACGATACGAGGTCTTAACCAGATAGCATAATCATCACTTGCGTCACCATTGGCGAGAACGGATAAGATAAGGTTAACATTTTTACCAGCAAGACCGCTTAAGTCGACATCAGCTTTATAGACTTTTCCATCATACTTCTCGTCCCAGGAGGCAAGGATGGTTGCGGCTCCTCCGCTGATGCTGTAGCTAAGTTGCATTCTCATATTACAGTTCGTGTGCCCATATTGACACCCTATGACAGACATGAAGTGGTCTCCCTGTTGAACGGTGTAAGTCGGGAATGTTCCTTTGACCAGACCGGTAGTATCCGGTTTCACGATAAGCCCTGATTCGTTTTCAGTGCCCCCAGTCTCAATTTGAGGGTTAGGTGACGAATATGCTAATCCAATTGCGGGGTTGCTGGTATCCCCGTAAACAATGGTGGTTGTAGAATTTTGCCAGGTAGCCCGTGATGCATCGGGTACCATTTCATATACCACACTGGACGGAGCAACCACCTTGATTTTCAGCCAGAACGGTCCATTAGCAGAATTTCCGATGCCAAAAAGCATGCCATTCGCATCACGAAGTTTGTAATAACTCTCATAGCTGCCGGATTTATTAGGAGAAACCAGGTCAATACTGAAATCAGCTGTTAGACCGGGTGCGACAGTCATATTAAGGGGGGTCGATGCCCCACCTCGCATGTTGTAACCGTCAACAAAGACCAACGCATAACCTGGGGTCCATGTACAAGAACCGATGTTGCGCATCCGCCATATTTTCTGGAATGGAATATTTGGCTTGATCGTGGACCCATCAGGGTAGGTTATATCTGCAACGTATTGCGCCCAATTGCAGGGGATTGGTTTGGGTATAGCAGTGGGTGGAATAACAACCGGTGTGGATGTGGGGAGGGCAACTGCATAAGTTGCAGTTGGGAGGAGCGAAATGACTGTCGGTGATGCAACCTGTGCGATTTGAGTCAATTGCGCGACTGCGGTTTGACCGGCGCTAAGGGTGGATATCGCATCCAAGGTTTGCACCAGTTGAGTGGCCTGGATTTCGGTACTTGGTGTGGGTGTGTTCAGGCTCCCGCAGGCAACCAGCACACTGGCTGTTATGAGCATGAATAAGAAAGTAAATTTTTGATTAAGCATTGTATCCTTCCTTCCCGAGGAAATAATCTCTCAAACTTTTTCCCATAATCTAATTATAGACGTAATTGTCGATAAATTTGTTCCTAAAAAACCGCTGCCGATTTGGCAGCGGTTTTTTAGATTTCTCATGCTATTGTCCTGGAAGTACTGGCTCGGTTGGAATGATATTCTTCCAGAAATCGTATGTGGTAATTTTGGCTTCATTTTTTGTTTTGGTGAGCCATTCAGTGATAGCGCGTTGTTTTGCCTGACTGAGTTGATTGTCTGTCAATGGTCGGTCTTGATGTCCGAGAACTTGGATAATATGGTAACCATATTGGCTTTTGACAGGTTTGCCAATTTCACCGATTGGCTGGCTAAAAGCAGCGTCTTCAAATTCAGCCACCATTGCGCCACGCCCAAACCAACCTAAATCACCGCCATTGGCTCCTGAACCTGTGTCTATGGAAATTTCTTTCGCAAGTTTACCAAAATCTTCACCAGCGATTAATTTCGCATATACCTGATTGGCCTCATCTTCTGTTGCCACCAAGATATGCCGTGCCCAGACCTGTTCTTCAACGGGCTTGATATCAACCGTTAGCGCGTCATAGACTTTCTGGCGGAGAATTGGCATCTCAAAGAAATACTGTCGGAAAAATTCTTCACTCATGCCGGTTTCAGTGTTGAGACGTTCAACGGCGTCTTTATACGCCTGCTGGTAACCTTCAAGCGTATAAGGAGTGGCTGTCGGTTCAGGGTTCGATGTAGGCCCGGTTGTGGGAGCTGGACCTGTGGTTGGCGTTTGAGTCGGCAGATCAGTGGGCGCCGGGGTAAAGGTAGGTAAGGGCGATGGTGTTGGGGTAATGGTGACCAGTGCCAGTTGAGTGGGGTTCATTGTTGGGAAAACCAGCTCAGTCGGTGTTGGTTGGGCGGTTGGCGTTCCGTTGGGATAGAATTTGAACTGGTCTTCTTTGATATACTTTTCCAGCTCATCATCAGAGACTTTGATTCCGCGTTTTTCAGCCTCCTGCCGCACCAAAGAATCCTCAACCATTTTATCGATAACTTGCTGCCCTAAACTTATCTTATTGTTCTGATCCAGCTGTGACAGGATTTGCTGAATTTGCCCTGAAACGTTTGGATCTGTATTGGGGTCAAGCCCTAACATTTGAGCAAATGCAAGCGTTTGTTGGTACTGCCTTATTAGTGAACTACGTTGGAGTTTGATGATTATTTTAAAATCCGCAGCGCTAAGGGACTCCCCATTGACTTTTGCAACATTCTGGTAAGGAGGAAATCCCGTGGTATAAACCAACCCCACAAGCAATAGAACGACCACAAGGGCAAAAATACCTATTGTGATGTATTTGATGATCATCGACTGGCGTCGAACCCTTGCCAGATGTGCTTCATGTTTTTTATTGGCGGGGGCATTCTTAGGCGGCATAACTACCTTCCATCAAAAGGATTTTGTGTCAAAATGGGGCATGGAGAAACCCATGCCCCAAAACATGTCCCGTTGGCGGGACGTTTAATATTAGCGATCGTCCTCTCCGCTGGCAAACGGCAGGAGGGCAATATGACGGGCGCGTTTGATCGCACTGGCGAGTTCGCGCTGGTGTCTAGCACACGTGCCAGTCTGGCGGCGTGGACGAATCTTGCCCTCATCCGTGACGAATCGGCGCAGAACATCTCCGAGCTTGTAATCAATATGCATATTCTTATCGGCGCAGAACTGGCAGATTTTCGGTCTTGAATAATACCGGCGATCGCCGCCCTGCCCTTCCATATCTCTCATATCTTCCATTTGACATCACTCCAAAATTGTGCAGATAATGTCAATCTGATTAATAAAGGCAACTTGATGGTCCAAGGGCTTTCTCCGGACGACATCCTTGCCTGAAATCAGAATGACAGCTAAGGTGCTTAGAAAGGAAATTCGTCTTCCGCCCCTCCCTCGTGATCTTCGGAGGGGTTTTCATCAGTGTGATTCTGGTTATTGCCAGCTTCTTTTCGCTCGCCGAGCATCATCATCTCATTTGCGACGATTTCCACTGCAGTGTGTTTGACGCCCTCTTTGTCGTCCCACTTCCGAGACTGAAGACGTCCCTCAATGTAAACTTGCTGCCCTTTGATTAAATATTGTTTGCAGATTTCAGCCAGGTTACCCCAGGCGACAACGTTAAACCACTCAGTCTCTGAATGCCGTTCACCATCCACCGTGTTCCACGAGCGGCTGGTGGCAACCGGGAAGGTAGTAACCGGGCGACCGGAGGGTGTGTAACGCATTTCCGGGTCACGCCCCAGATGTCCGATGATCATCACTTTATTCAAACCGCGGCTCATATGATTTCTCCTTCAGTCAATTGAAACAAGACGGACAACAAATATCCTAATTTCAATCTTCCACGGTAATCATGTAGCGCAGTACAGATTCTTGGAACCGCAAATTGCGATCCAGTTCTGTCGTTGTTGCAGGCGGGAGGGAGATGCTAAAAAGAACATACTGCCCTTCACGTTGTTTGCGGATGCGGTACGCCATACGCCGGCGACCCCAGATATCCACTTTGTCAACGCTGCCACCTGACTCGCTGACCCATCCACGCACCTTTTCGACGACACCATTAAATGCGTTCTCGTCCAGGTCTGGATGTATAATGCAAACGAGCTCATACTTATGCATTCGGGAAACCTCCTTTCCTCGGGTTTGCTCCCGTACTTACGCCGTTGGCGAAGATGGGGGCGGAAAGAGTCACGCATCATGCGCAACTTGGATAAAGCGGGCTGTATTTTAGCCTAGATTTTAGAATTAGGCAAGTGCAGCTGGGTCAACGGATAAAAATTGGATTGCTGAAAACCCAGCCTCGTTTCCTCCCCAGATAGTTCCGATAAACCTCCACCCTGTAATTTCCAGGTTCGGTAGTAATGTATGTGCAGACTTCATGCCGGGTCCATGTTTTGAGATTTTGTCCATTCCTCAGCAATCGGCATTCGGCCCGTTCTGGCAACTTGATTTGAAGAGTTACTCCTCCTTCGGAATCGATTTCATCACCCAACATGACGGTCTTGTCTCTTCCCTGCGCAGCGAATCGGAATCCTCGTGTTTGAGCGGGTAAATCGTATCCTACAAAAGAATGACCCTTCGCCAGTGCGTCAAGAACCAATGTCCGATCAAGCCTCATGTCTCCGCTAAGCGGTTCAGGGGTAAAAACGTGAGTGTTTATGGCTGAGAAATGGAAATCATAAGGAAAAACAACCCGGCGCAATGGTCCCAAGGAGAGTCTTAAAGCATGGGCATCCGATCCTCCGACAGCATATATACGCTGTCCATTAGCAAGCAATTCGTCCCATTTCTTTAGTACCTCAGCGTATGGTGCCCGAGCAATTAATTCAGGAAAAAAGGCATAAAACACGGCATGGAGTCTGGTAGGGATGATCGATTTGATTTCACCAAAACCGTTCCATAATTCCAAACCGTTATAACCCTGCACCTGCCAGTCCACCCAATCAATTGCAGTTTCGCCGATGGAAGGCGCAGCATATTCGAAAGGATGGGCAAGGAAGGAATAGCCCCCCGCCTGGCGAACTGCGTCAATAAGCAGCTGGGGGTTTTCTGCGAAAGGAGCCATTTCACGTCCGGCTCCCATTACAAGCAAATGGGATTTTTGAGGGTCACGGGCTTGATTGTGGACTTCTTCTCCGACTAGGAGTAATACACGCTTCTTGCCTTCCTTATAATACCCTTCTGGCCCTGACACATAGATATTGTGATCAGTGACGACCACGGCATCCAATCCACACCTCATCGCAGCGTTTGCAATATCACGATGTGTGCCGCTTCCATCCGAAAAGGATGTATGCATGTGCAGATTGACAATGAGTTCATTCGAGAAATTATGCATAGTTGACGATTCTACTGTAACACAGGTATAATTTCCCCGCTATTTTACCAGGAGGCAAAATCTAATGATACTTACAATTGAAATCAGTTTGCTCATCGTCTCGATTGCTTTGATCGCAAGCGTTGTGCTCCAAAGCAAGGGCGCTGGTTTGGGCGGTCTGACGGGACAGGAAAGCGGTGGTGTTTACACAGCCCGTCGAGGGATTGAACGCACTCTGTTCTGGGTGACGGTTGCGTTAAGCATTCTCTTTTTCGCACTGGCGTTTATCGCACTCATTATTGGTGGTTGATAACTCCGAGCTCATGAAGAGGGCTGTTTGCCTGGGTAGGCGCTGCACGCCGTGCCGGGGAAAAGCCCTTCTTTTTTCTTATGAAAAAACTTCGCTGGCAATTAATCATCGTTATCGTGACGTTGGGCTTGGTAGCTGTTTTACTCCTATCCCAACAACCCGGTCAACAATTCTTCCTGCCTCAACCCTCCACCGGTGGGATTTATACTGAGGGTCTGGTTGGTTCTGTAAGCCGGCTAAATCCACTCCTCGATATGCAAAACCCAGCCGATCGGGATGTGGACCGATTAATATTCAGCGGATTGATCCGGTTTGATTCGCACGGTATCCCAATGCCTGATGTGGCAGAATCCTGGGGCACTTCGCAGGATGGAACAATCTATAATTTTTCCATCCGTCCAAATGCCAAATGGCACGATGGCACACCTGTAACCAGCGATGATGTCATCTTTACTATCGATCTAATCAAGAGCGATTTTTCAACCTTTCCCCCAGATGTGAAGGAACTTTGGAATGAGGTTGAAATTAACAAACTGGATGACGCAACCCTGCAATTTGTCCTCCCTGAGCCTTTTGCCCCGTTCCTGGACTATATTACTTTCCCATTGCTTCCCAAACACCTGCTTGAGAATATCCCACTTGAGCAAATTCCAAATGCTGATTTTAACCTTTCTCCTATCGGTACAGGCCCTTATAAATTTGACCGCCTGCTCGTGGAAAACGGGCAAATTGCAGGTATCCAGTTAAAAGCAAATGAGGATTATTACCTAAAAAAACCGTTCATTGAGCAAATTGTCTTTCGCTATTATCCATCATCGAGCGCCGCTCTCGATGCTTATGAACAGGGTGATGTTCTTGCAATCAGTCAGTTAACGCCTGATGTTTTACCTTCAGCACTGGCGAATGCCGAGTTGAATGTTTATACTGGTCGGTTGCCCCGCCAGAGCATCGTTTTTCTAAATTTGGGTAATCCAGAGAAGGAGTTCCTGCAGGATGTAAAAGTAAGGCGAGCACTGATGCTAGGCCTTAATCGTCAATACATTGTAGATCGGCTGATGGGTGGGCAGGCAATCGTCGCAGATAGCCCCATTTTTCCGGGAACCTGGGCGTATTATGGCGATGTCGAGCATATCAATTACAATCCGGAAGCAGCCATATCTCTATTAAAGGAAAATGGATATGTAATCTCTGCGGAGGGCGGAGTAGTTCGCTCCAAAGATGGTAAATCATTGGAGTTAACCCTTCTCTATCCAGAGGACCCGCAACATGAGGCCATCGCTAATCAAATACAATCTGATTGGGGAAAGATTGGTGTGAAAGCGAACCTTGAAAGTGTCCCTTACGATACTTTGGTGAACGAGCGGCTGGAAACACATTCCTATGATGCAGCGCTGGTGGATATTAATCTGACATTTTCTCCCGACCCCGATCCCTACCCATTCTGGCACCAATCGGAGAATACGGGCGGTCAAAATTACTCCCAGTGGGATAATCGCTCCGCCAGTGAATATATTGAACAGGCGCGGGTGACTACTGATCCAGAGATCCGCAAACGGTTATATCGAAATTTCCAGGTGGTTTTTTCAAAGGAACTCCCGTCCCTGCCGCTTTATTATCCGGTTTATTCGTTTGGCGTGGACCAGCAAGTGCAGGGAGTCCAACTCCCCCCACTGTTCGATTATTCTGATCGCTTCAGTAATATTGCCGATTGGTATCTCGTGACTCGTCGCACTCTTGAGAAAACGGCCACACCATAGGCAGAAGAGTCTGGTATGCCAAACCTAGATCAGGATAAACGCTTCTTCGAAGCTGGGGTTTCAGTTCTATCGGATTATCTTTTATCCAAAGAGTTGTTCTATCCCCTCGGGTGTGATTTACCTCGCCTGACCATAGGCAATCTTCTTCTGACTCAAATGCGGCTCAGGGTTTCAGGAATTGAGGCACGGGACTCCCGGATCGACACCGTTCGCGCGAAATGGCGGGTAGCCTGGGAACAAAATTCATCCCATGAAATTCATACCCGATTGGAGCTCTGGCAGAATTTCCTGAGCGAATATCGCGCTTCGCCGGAAGGGAATGCTGATCGTTTTTCGGTCGAGGTTCGTCACCGTGCGATACTTCACCTCCTTTCGAAGGAGACGGAAAAAGTCTCGGAATTGGATCAACTCCCGCAATTGGACCACCTGCTAAGGAGTAGTCTGTTGCCTGGCAATTTTATCTGGGAGAAGCAAGTCGAGCCCAGTTTTCCGCAATCCGAATATTGGTTTCTTTTTGGTCATTTAAAGTCCAAATAAATTGTCCTAAAAAAATTTGGACTGTTATCGAGATTATTAAGGAGTAGGGCATGTCCGATCACCGAGAAAAGGCTATCCTTTATGCTCGTGGGCACAAAGAAGAAAATCTTACCGCGCTAAGGGAGCTCGTGGCGATTCCCTCCATTTCAACTGACCCGGCTTACATCCCTGAGATGCTCAAAGGTGCAGAATGGGTGGCTGCACGCTTACGTGACCTGGGAATGAAGAATGTAAGGATATATCCCACCGTGAAGCATCCTGTTGTTTACGGAGAATGGTTGGAAGTTAAAGGAGCGCCGACCGTCCTGATATATGGGCATTACGATGTTCAACCGGTGGATCCTATTGAATTGTGGAATAGTGAGCCGTTTAGTGGCGACATACTGGGTGAAAATATCTATGGCCGCGGCGCGTCTGACATGAAAGGGCA
>JBGOXG010000058.1:0-12102 GCA_041479025.1 Anaerolineae bacterium | reverse complement strand
GTCAAGTTGATCGCAACATATGAATCTCTGGCGCGCGAGATCGGTGAGGATTTGAACTTGGACCGCTTTTACTTCCTCGGCTCGGGGTCACGTTACGGGCTGGCCTGCGAGGTCAATCTAAAAATGAAGGAAATGACCCTCACGCATAGCGAGCCATTCCATTTTTTAGAATTTCGTCACGGACCAATGAGCATGGTTACAGACACGGCTGTTATAATCGGCTTGCTCTCTGACTCCCAGCGGGAACACGAGCAGAAAGTTCTCGATGAAATGACAGCGCTCGGAGGACACGTGGCAAGCCTGGGTGAGACCGATGCCAGCACCGTCTTCCAGAGTGGTCTGGCTGAATCCATCCGTGGCGTCCTGTATTTACCTGTTTTACAAATGATGGCCTACTATCGATCACTGGCAAAGGGATTGAATCCCGACAGGCCAACAAACCTAACTGCGGTTGTGAAGTTAAATATCTAAGGAGGAGGTGTAAAGAGAAGTGGCATTCCAATTATTTCCGAAGTTTCTTATGTCAATCGATAAATTCAAGGAGAAGACAATGAACAAGAAATTTCTGTATGTATTGAGCCTGTTCGTATTGGCTTCCGTGATGTTGAGCGCATGCGGTGCCACCGCGGAAAAAGGTCCGACGGTTGTACGCATGTGGGTGCACACTAACAATGCCTTCATCGCAGGGTATGAGCCCCTCATCGCCGCCTACGAAGCCGAGCATCCAGACGTGGACATCCAGCTCGAGAATTTCGATTACGAACTCTATCTGCAGACTCTGCAGACGGCCATGCCCGCTGGCGAAGAAGCCGACATTCTGCAGTTGTTCGGCACCTGGACTTCACAATACTTTGAACGTCTGGCGCCGGTCCCGGCCGATGTCATGACCCTGGAACAAGCCAAGCAGACCTTCTATGCCGCGCCGATCGGCGGGTATATTGTTGACGGTGTCCTGTACGGCATGCCGCAAGAATTTAACATGGAATATGGCGGCGTACTGGTGAATAAGACCAAGTTCGAAGCTGCCGGCCTCACTTACCCACCGCAGTGGAAAACAATGGATGATGTGCTGGCGGATGCTGTCGTGCTTGCCCAGACTGATGATGCCGGCATGATGTCCACGGCTGGCTTTCATTTCACTGCCGCTGACCCAATTTCGGCTTCGTTCCTGGCTGGTATCAAACAGCGCGGCGGTGACTACTGGAATGCCGATCAAACCGGTTTTACCTTCAATACGCCCGAAGCGCACGCCCAACTGCAATGGATGGTGGATGCTGTTAATGCGGGCGTCGTGGATCCGATTGTCTTCAACGACAGCACCAATTTCGTCATTGACGCCTTCTTCCAGAGCAAGGTGGGCATTGGCTATATCGGTTCCTGGGCGATTGCCGAAGGACAAAACAACTTCCCTGACTTCACCGATGAGTGGGACTACGTTTACCTGCCGGCTGTCCAGGGCGATCCGGTCTTTGTAGCCGACTCGGGTTGGGGCTTGACCGTCTCGCCTAACAGCAAACATCAGGATATCGCCTGGGATTTCGTTAAATATGTCACTGCCAACACCAAGAATGCCACGCAGTGGAACATTGCCAGCGGCACAATTCCGGCCATGCCAGCCGTTGCTGAATCACCCGAGATCGCCACGGCCATGCCCTGGGTGCCCAAGGCGCTGGCTCTACTGCCCTACGGCCAATATCTGGGCAACATGCCTGACCGTGACCTGGTGATGTACGAGATCATCTACCCGCACATCCTGAATGCCTTGCAAGGTGTGGAGACAGTCGATCAAGCCATCGAAACCATTGATACTGAAGCTAATTCCACTTTCAAGTAAGAGTTCCAAGTGGGCGTGCTATGCACGTCCACTGCCATTATCCTTTTCACTTTTTTATCCTGCCGATAAGGTGGCACGGTATGGACCTGACCGCAACCAGACAAGGGAATCCCCCCAAAAAGTCAAAAGGAGGCCTGGCTATCGCCAAGCTGCGCTTCGTGGCCGGTGTAACCTTGCCTCTCCTGTTGTATGAATCGCTGGGCCTCTTCGTACTCGGCTGGGCTTTTACCCTGATGTTTTTCGACTACAGTTCCGGGCGCGTCGGCGGTCCCATCCTTGGTTTGGGCGGAAGCAACCCATTCGTCGGGTTGAACCATTTCATTGAGATGGTCAAGGGCACTTCCGTGGAAGCCAACCTTTTCCGGATCAGTCTGCGAAATACCCTGATTTTCGCTGTGGTCATCCTGCCGCTCAATCTGGCAATCACCCTGCCCCTGGCTTGGCTACTCGAATCGATCGGCCGCCGCTATAAGTCGCTTTATCGCACCATTTACTTTCTACCTGTTCTTACTTCCTCAGTCGGTGTGGCTCTGATCTGGATGAGTATGTACGACCCCCAGGCTGGTTGGATCAACGCGATTATTCGCATGGTTGGCGGCACACCGGTGTCATGGCTTTCAGATCCTCGGGCAGGTATTGCAGGTGTTTCTGTAGCTATGTGGGCGGTGATTCTGGCATATCTATGGCAGGATTATGGCTACAACATGGTTATCTTCATTGCTGCCCTGCAGGGCATCCCCCAGGAACTTAATGACGCAGCTATGATCGACGGCGCCAGTTCCTGGCAGGCTTTTACCAGGATCACCATCCCCCTTATTCAACCGACCATCTTGTTCGTCTGCGTGATGACCATGCTTTCCTCGTTCCAGGTCTTTGACATCATCCAGGTGATGACCAATGGTGACCCAGGCAACCAGACCCAGGTGCTGATGCTTGATATCTACAAGAACGCTTTCCGATACCAAAACCTGGGCTGGGCGGCTGCTGAGTCCTTCATATTGTTCCTGATCGTAATGGGCGTGACTCTTTTCCAGATGCGTGTCCTGCGCACCGACTGGGAATACTAACATGGCCGATAATTCTCTTCCTAGAACTCCTGGTCAGCTCCTTAAATCGATCCGATTGGAAAAGCTTTCCGCTCGCTTCCTGATTTATTTCGTTTTAACCTTGGGCTTGTCATTCACCCTGCTGCCATTCATCATGATGATCCTGAGTTCCTTCAAAACGAACGTGGAGGTCCTTCGCGTCCCGCCCACTTTCTGGCCGGAAAGCTTCACCTTGGGTAACTACATCAAGATTTTCAACGACCCCAAACTTCCTCTGCTGCGCTTCTATGGCAACAGCGCTTTCGTAGCCGCTTTCAATGTGATTTCCACACTGTTTACCAGCTCTCTGGTCGGTTACATGTTTGCCAAGTTCGAGTTCCCCGGTAAGAGACTGCTTTTCGTCTGGTTCCTGACCATGATGATGATCCCCACCCAAATCACAATGATCCCTAGCTATCTCATCCTGGCAAGGCTCGGATTGATTAACTCACTGTGGGGGCTGGTCATCTTCAGTGCCGTGGATGCCTTCGGTATCTTCATGATGCGTCAATTCTGCGAGACCTTGCCTAACGAACTGCTTGACGCTGCGCGCATCGACGGTGCTAGCGAATGGCAGATCTACTGGCGCGTCGTCCTGCCGCAACTGGGAGCCCCGCTCGCTACTCTGGGTATCCTGGGTTTCATGCAGAGTTGGAATGCCTACCTGTGGCCAATGATCGTCCTGCAAAAGATCGAGGTCCGTACTCTGCCGATCATCCTGACCTGGTTCAATTCGACTCACACCGGCCAGGGCGCACTGGTCATGGCTGCAACAGTCCTGATTATCCTACCCATTCTGATTGTCTTCCTATTCTTCCAACGCTGGATCGTCCAGGGCTTCACCATGTCGGGTTTCAAATAATAGTCGGTATGCGGCGGATCATTCATTGGTTGATCATTGTTCTCTCCTTCCTGCCGATAGGTGCATGCAACGCGCAGCCAGCCAAAAGTCCGGATTGGGATTCGGTGCAGAGTTTCCTGTACCAGCTTCAACACGCCGACCCGGACCGGATCGGCGACTCAGGCTTCGACCTGGTGGTGGTTACGCTCAGCACAACCGGCAATTCTCCTGATGTCATTCCGGCGCTCAAGAACAGCCCGGGTGGCCCAAAAATCGTGCTGTGTTATATGAGCATCGGCCAGTCGGAAAACTACCGCTGGTATTGGCAGCTGGAATGGGAAAAGAATCCACCCCCATGGTTGGATGTACCGGATGGGGTCTGGGCTGGCGACCATTGGGTTCACTATTGGGATCCGGAATGGCAGCGCATCATCTACGGGACGCCCGAGTCGTATCTTGACCAGATCTTGGCACTCGGTTTCGATGGGGTCTATCTGGACCGGGTGGACGCCTACTGGTACTACCAGGAACAGGGCCGTGAGACAGCAGCCCGCGAGATGGTGACCTTCATCCTCGACTTCACAGAATATGCCCGTAAGAAGCACCCTGGCTTCAGTGTCTTCACGCAAAACGCCGAGGAACTTGGTGTGCTGTTCCCTGATTTCATGGAGGCCATGACCGGCATTGGGGTGGAAGACCTGTACTACGGTTATCCCCGCGACCATGAACCGAGTCCGTCTGATTGGACCGCCGAGCGGGAGGCTATCCTCGACCAGTGGATGGCAGCCGGCAAGCTCGTCCTGACGATTGACTACACTGCCCGCCCGGAGCAGATCGCTGACGCTTACTTCCGTTCTCACGCTCATGGCTACATCCCTTACGTGACAGATCGTTCGCTTGGACGCCTGCGTATCAACCCCGGCTTTGAGCCGGATAAAAATCCGAGCGAGTGGGCGCCTCCGTGAAGTCCCTCAATTCCAGGCTTTTTCCCACAGCCCATCTGGATGCCCTGTTGGCGTCCGTGTTGGGAATCGGCAGTCTGACCTTCTACGTTCATACCCTGGCGCCATCATTGTTATACGGCGACTCGGCGGAGTTTCAAACTATAGCATTCACATTGGGCATCGGGCATCCGACGGGGTATCCTGTTTATATATTGCTGGCAAAGCTCTTTACGTTTCTACCTTTTGGTGATATCGCCTATCGGGTAAATCTTCTTTCCGCCGTCGCCGCTGCGCTGACCGTTTCGCTGGTTTACCTCATTCTTCGCAAACTTAGCGCGTGGCAAGTGCCCGCCGCACTCAGTGTCCTAACTCTGGCTCTTGCGCCGCTATTCTGGAAGCATGCCTCCATCGCTGAGATATACACCACATCCGCATTGTGCCTCGCGTTTATCCTTTATTGCGTTCTGACTTGGAAAGAGTCAGGTAATTCGCGCTGGCTTTTCATGGCTGGTTTTCTTGGTGGTATGAGTTTGGGGATTCATACAACAGTGGCACTCGGCGGGATTGCCATTCTCCTTTTCCTTAATCTATCCACCCATCAACGGGGTGACTGGTTGCATGCTCTATTCGGTGCTTTGAGCGGACTCGCCATCTTCATTACTGTATTTCTATTCATTGACCATCTGAATGCATCCGCAGGTTACTACAATACCGTCGTCCGCCATGCACTCAGCGTGTGGGGAATGACTGCCGCCGATTTTGATTCGCCTTTTGAACATCTTGCTTTCCTTTATTTTCCTCCCCAGTTCAGTGGACAATTCTTCGCAGTATCAAGAGAAATATTTCAGGAACGATTGAAAGAGTTTTTCAGTGTCATATCCTGGATGACTGTGATCGCTTTGGCAGGCTTCATCTCACTCTTTATCATCCGCAAGAATTCACCTTCCCGATGGCGGGAAGCGATTTTATTAATCACAGCATTTATCATTTACCTCTTGTTCGCCGCATCATACGACGTTTATGATTATTACGTTTTTTATATCCCCGCGATTTTGCTTTTGGTAATTGCCCTCGGGTTGGGATTTACCGCTATTGCTGAAGTAATTTCGTTTGTTCCAAAGATCCCCAACTTTATTTCTGTCATCGCAACCAGCGGCTTGATTATTGCTTTCTTATGGTTTTCCTACCCTGGTTTGCTTTCATCGTGGGAAACCCGCATCCCCCCTCTGGTTGATGATTACGAATCAATGTTGTTTACCTCCCTGGGTATGCGACAACAGGAAGCAGAACGAATCCTCGAAAATATTGAAATGAACGCCATCATCTTCACTGACTGGGATACCGTCTATGATTTTTATTACGTTGCTCATGTTTTGAACGGAAAAACCGAAATAGATTTTCATGAAACCTACCCGCAGGAAGGTGTGACCCGTCTCGCGGAATCCACACTGGCATATATTGAAGCCAACATTGACTCTCGACCCATTTATTTCACAGAACGTCCATCAGAGTTGGCGAGTCTTTATAAGATCCGGAGAATAGGCTCAGGCTTGTTCCGTATCGAGAGAAAGTAAATCCGAAGATGGAATCAAAGACCTTCCCCGAATCGACGCCTCAACACAACTGGGACTCGCATCATTGGAGTAAGAGCGACCGCGCTGATAGACTCTTTCAAGGTCCCTTCCCCATTGAGCTTGTCCCGAAATGGGATGTGGTGATGACAACCATGCCCTCCGCTGAACCTGTGCCAAATTACGGCATGGGGTTGATGGCGTATATCATCGGCGATTTGTTACCGAAAAGAAATAATGGCGAAAGTGTGCTCGAGACGATTGAAAAGATTGCACAGATTCCAATGGCGAGCAAACTTTATATCCGGCCCACCTGGCGACAGATGCAGAGTCAGCGCGGTAAATTGGATTTGTTCGAGCATTGGCAATTGACCATGGAAATGGCAGCGAAGTATAACAAGCGCGTCGGCTTTCGTATCATGCTGGCGAATCCGGATATCGAAGAAGAGTCACTGCCGGATTACATTCTTGAAAATGTGCCTATGTTCCATCTCGGAAAAGGTTGGGGAAATGAAAGGAGCGTAAAGCGCGATGATGTGCGTGCCCGTCGCGAGCATCGATTGCCGCATTATCATCATCCATATTTTCTCGAAGCGCTGGATGAGTTCGATGCTTTACTGGCCGAAAAGTATAACGGTCATGCAGACATCGAATTCATGGATACCTACATGTATGGCTTCTGGGGCGAAGGTCATTCATGGCCCTATGACCGTACCTCGCCATTCCCCGACCATGCCACCGCACTCGAAACGTGGGTTCGTATTTTCGAGATGCAACGTGCGCATTGGGACAACACTCCACTCGTAACAAACACTCAGCCCGATAACAATCGTGTTGGCAATGCTGAAATACTTGAACGTACCATTCGCACTGGCAACTGGATTCGCACCGACACCATCTTCATTGAAAACCAGCAAATCGAATCGTTGAGCAACCGCCCGGCACATATCGCTGCAATTTGTGAAGTGGGCATGTCTGACGGTTCGCCTGAATCACTCAGGCTTGATCACGGAATTCCGCATACGGAAAACATCATTGCACATGTAAAAGACGTGGGCGCAAATTACTGGTCATTGTGGAATTGGCATAACATCCATGCCGATCATGTGATGAATTACTACCATCAGTATCCCGATGGAATTGATGGATTGAATCGTTGCATTGGATTTCGCATCCGACCTTCGTGGATTTGGTCATATGACCATTCGCATCGGACGGGACTTGTAGTGGGTCTCGTCAACGACGGCATCGCAGGCGTTCCTGGCATCATCCGCTTGACTCTGCTCAATGCTCAGGATGACATACTGGTCAGCGGCACTCTTGATGCGGGTTACCCAATTCCGCATAAGGTGAGACAAGCGCGGCTTGTTTTGCCGGAAGGAGTCGGCTGGGAAGGAACGAGACTCAAAGGTGAGTTAATGATTAAAGGTGTGACTTATCCCCTGCGTTGGGCATGCTGTGAATTACTTAATTCAGATGGTACGCTAACAATTACGCGGCAGTTTCCCAGCTGAACCACAGGCAGATAATTAATTTAGTACTGTGGATTGATTAAAGAAAAATCTTCCCGACCCAATCGTACGGAATAACCAGCCTAGCTAGCGAAGCGATTATTGGAGCAATATCCAACCCAGAAATAGGAGTCGGCAGTACACCTTGCTTGATTCTTTAGTCGTGGAAAATCAAGGGGACGGTCATATCTGGCTCTTCGAGGGAGACGGTGAAACCGCCGGACCGAAAAATGAGAACCCGTAAATTATCGCTCATCCTATTGGTGATTATTGTCGCCAGCTGTACCAACCTACCAGAAACGATTTCACCCAACGCACAGGAGATCACTCCAATGGCTCCGACTTCACCCACTCTCTCAATTGATTGGTGGCATTCCACCCCCGGTCTCACCTGGCAATGGCAGCTCTCCGAGTTGCCCGTGGATACAACCGTGGAGGCCGATGTTTTTGATATCGACCTCATGGACAATGATCCCTCCGTTGTCGCTGACCTGCACGCTCGAGGACGCAAAGTGATCTGCTATATCTCAGTCGGTTCCTGGGAGGACTGGCGTCCTGACAAAGACCAGTTCCCGCCAGAAGTATTGGGTAACGACTATGAAGGCTGGCCTGGTGAACGCTGGCTCGATATTCGCCAGATGGATAAACTTGCCCCCATCATGCGCGCCCGTCTCGACCTGTGCAAAGCCAAAGGTTTTGATGCTGTTGAGCCTGACAACATGCAGATCTATGATAACGACACAGGATTTCCAATCACTTATGAGGACCAGCTACATTATGCAAATTGGCTGGCGGACGAAGCCCACTCGCGCGGGCTCGCCATCGGCTTGAAAAACACTCCCGATCAGGTCAAGGACCTGCTACCCTATTTTGATTTCGCCATAACTGAGGATTGTTTCGATCAGGGTTGGTGCAACCAGATGATCCCTTTTATCCAGGCAGGAAAACCAGTCTTCGCAGCCGAATATGATGACACCGGCGTGGATTTCGACGCGGCGTGTACACAAGCCAAGGATTTGAGCTTTAGTGTTATCCTTAAGCATCGGAACTTAAACATATTCAGGATCGCCTGTCCTTGATTTACCATTCCCAAATGGGATAAACACCTCTGTACATCTCACGGTGATTCATGCAGACCCTCTCCACAGGAAAACTACGCGGTTTACAGCAATGTGCCAGTCCTGCCAGAACTTTCACATGCCTGGCTCTGGACCATCGCCAGAACCTGCGTCGGGCGCTCAACCCATCCCTGCCTGATTCCGTCACCGATGAGGATCTGATAGATTTTAAACTGGAGGTCACCGCCGCGATCGCGGAATGCGCCACCGCCGTACTGCTCGATCCCGAATACAGCGCTGCACAAGCGGTGGCAGCGGGGGTAATACCCTCCGGAACCGGACTGGTCGTCGCGCTGGAATCCACAGGATACTCAGGCGATCCGACCGCGCGCCAGAGCCAGATTCTTCCTGGCTGGAGCGTGGAAAAATCCAAGAAACTGGGCGCCAGCACGGTCAAACTGCTGGTGTATTACCATCCCGATGCCCCCACCGCACCGGAAATTGAGCAGTTCGTTAAAAGAGTTGCTGAAGAATGCATCCGATATGACATCGGTCTCATGCTCGAACCATTGTCGTACTCGCTTGATGAAAGCAGAAGATTAACCTCAGGCCAGAAACGAACTGTTGTTGTCGAGACCGCTCGCAGGCTTACCCCGCTTGGCGTTGATATCCTTAAAGTTGAATTCCCGCTTGATATCACTGAGGATCGGGAAGAAACATCCTGGTTCGCAGCCTGTTCAGAAATATCCTCTGTCTGTACGATACCCTGGATATTGCTATCCGCTGCTGTTGATTTCGAGACTTATATGCGCCAGGTGACGGTCGCTTGTAAAGCCGGAGCCTCTGGAATTGCTGTGGGCCGGGCAGTCTGGCAGGAGGCTGTCGGGTTAACCGGTGAAGCGCGTTCCCGCTTCCTGGAGACCGTCGCGAGGGCGCGATTGGTCCGCCTGGCTGAATTGTGCAACAAAATGGCCAAGCCCTTCACTGATTTTTATTCCTCTCCACCCATCACACCCGACTGGTTCAAAAGCTACGGAACATCATGAGAAAAATCTGGCCATTTTCTTTTTACTTTTTTTACTTCGCCGCCATTGCAACCCTGTTCCCTTATCTCGTGCTGTATTACGGGGAATTGGGCCTCGCCGGGCGTCAAATTGGTGTTCTTACAGCCCTCCCACCTCTTATCACCCTGGTCAGCGCACCGTTATGGACAGGTGTCGCGGACTCAACCCACCGTCACCGCCTTGTGCTCTCCCTGTCTCTATTGAGCTGCATCCTTGCCATGCTGGCTGTGTCGACGGTGTCCACATATTGGGCACTGCTGCCGCTCGTTGTGTTGTTTGCGTTTGCGATTGCCCCCGCTGGTTCATTAGCAGATACCGCTACGATGACCATGCTGGCCGACGAAAAGGAAATGTACGGACGGGTTCGCGTTGGAGGCACATTCGGGTGGGGAATTTCCTCATTTATAGCTGGCATGGTGATCGAACAGACCGGATTGCACTCCTCGTTTTACATGTTCGCAATCCTGATGTTCATCACATTGCTGGTCGGGTTAAGGCTGGTCTTTCCTCGTGTTGCCACGAAGGTATCGGTTCGGCATGGAATACGTTCACTGCTCGGAAAACCTCGCTGGGTCTTATTTCTTTCCTTGGCATTCGTAGCTGGTATCGGGCTGGCGGTTGTTAACACGTATCTGTTCTATTACATGGGGGAACTCGGTTCGAGTAAGACACTGATGGGAATTGGAATGGTCATTGCCACGCTTTCCGAAATACCAGTGCTCTTTTTTTCCAATCGTCTCATCAAACGGTTTAAAGCCTATGGTTTGCTGGTTATAGGATTGGCTGTGACCGGTTTACGCCTCCTGCTTTTTGCGGCGGTGGACCTGCCAATCGGAATCGTTTTCGTCCAATTGCTGCAAGGGTTGACCTTTCCGATCATCTGGGTGGCTGGCGTCACATATGCCAACGAACACGCACCTGTGGGGATGAATGCCACCGCCCAGGGGGTGTTCGGTAGTGTATTGATGGGTTTTGGTGCAGCAACCGGAAACTTTTTCGGCGGATTACTGATTGACGCTTACGGTTCTCAATTCATGTACCTGTTCTTCGGTATATTAGTGATCTCTTCTCTTATCGCATTAAGTCTGGTTGAACGACGCCTTCCTGTGGTTTCAAATGAACAGACCATTTGACGTCCTCGTCGCAGGGGAAATCAACCCCGATCTTATCCTGAGCGGTAATGTCACCCCCGAATTCGGGCAGGTGGAAAAACTGATTGAGAACGCTTCACTGGACATCGGCTCATCCTCTGCGATCTTCGCCTGCGGTGCTGCACGTCTGGGACTCAAGGTTGCCTTCATCGGTGTTTGCGGTGAGGACTTGTTCGGGCAGTATATGCTGGATGCGATGAGAGCGCGATCGGTGGACGTCTCGAACGTGATCCGCATCCCGGGAGGCCAGACTGGATTAAGTGTGATCCTTAACCGGGGTAGTGATCGCGCGATTCTGACTCACCCGGGCTTGATCGCAGCACTGAAAGCATCCGACATCCCCGATCGTTTGCTCCACCAAACCCGACACCTGCATGTCGCCAGTTATTTTATACAGACCGCCCTTCAACAGGGTTTACCGGACCTGTTCCAACGCGCTCAAGAGTTCTCGGTAACCACTTCCCTCGATACCAACTGGGATCCCTCTGATACGTGGAAGGGGGTATTAGAACTCCTTCCACTGACCGACGTTTTTCTTCCGAATGCCGCCGAGGCCTGTGCAATTACCGGATTAGCAGACATAGACACCGCAGCAAATGAGCTGTCTAAACACACAGGAATAGCAGCCATCAAACAAGGCGCGCAGGGAGCAATCGGTTTGGGAGGCAAGGTCAAGTCACGCGTGTCATCCATCCCGGTCAACGTTGTGGATACCGTAGGTGCTGGAGATTCATTCGACGCCGGATTTATCTTCGGTTACCTCAACGATTGGGGACTGGAAAAATCCCTGCGTCTGGCAGCCGTGTGCGGCGCATTTTCCACCCGAGCCGCCGGCGGGACTTCTGCCCAACCTGCGCTGGAAGAGGCTTCGCATTATGTCGGTTGAAGTCCTCGATGACCTTGTCAGGGCACACAAGCGAGGAGGGATTCAAGGAATACCGTCGATTTGTTCTGCACATCCCACCGTTCTGCAGGCTGCGATACGCCGTGCGGTGCAGACCGGTACACCCTTGTTAATAGAATCCACCTGCAACCAGGTCAAT
>JBGOXG010000226.1:0-3428 GCA_041479025.1 Anaerolineae bacterium | reverse complement strand
TTGAATTCACGAGAGTTGGCAATCAATATCGGCATGAATGCAGGTGTTGAAGTAGATATGGTTTTCAAGGTTCTAGGAGAGGCAAAACTAAGCGACCCCGATACTAACGAGCAACTAGGCAGTATTCGATATGAAAAAGGAAAAGTCAAAATCGTTACAGTTGAGGAAAAGTTTTCCACAGCGCGAACATTTGAAACCTATGTGACAAATATTGGTGGTGTCGGCACAGTAGGAGATATCAGCACATCATTCAATCTCATAACTGAAGCCAGCCGGAATATTCTTTCCCCACAAAAATTTGTTACAAGGGTTCAAACATTGAAATACGACGAAAGCGGTATTGACCTACCAGAGCGTACAGATAAAGAATTTATATATATAAAAAGAGGTGATATCGTAGAAATAGATACCGAGAATAAGCTACAAAAAGAATAAGGTATTCTCTTTTGTAGCAGCAAACCAAACCCCGCATGAAGGCTGACCAGTGCTTCGCACCGCAGGGTATGCGGAACGTTAGCAAGGATCACGCATTATAAAGTATTCATAAGGTAAATTACGCATTGTATCCATCGAACTAACAACGGCTGAGCACCTAGTTGGGCATATTCTTGTATTAAGTCAACAGGCTATTCATAAGCGAGAATTATGGCAACAGGACACAACACTCAACTCACTCGACAAATCGGCGAACATTTAGTCGTAGCAAAACTTGGCAAGCTTGGATATATAGCATGTCCATTTGCTGGAAACGTTCCAGAATTTGATTTATTAATTGCGGATGACAAGGGGCATTCAATTCCAATTCAAGTAAAGGCAATTCACGGCCCCTCGTGGCAATTTCAGGTCAACACATTCTTGGATGTGGAAATCATTGATGATGTTCAACACGTTAAGGGCAGACGAAAGTTGACTAACCCCAATCTCATCTGCATTTATGTCTTGTTGTCGGAAGATGAAAATGACCAGTACTTCATCTTCCGCTTGAAGGATTTGCAGACGTTTTTTTCCAATAACTATAAAGGTGGTCGCCGCCCCAAGAACCCTCAATCTATGCACTGTGCTATTTGGCCTAAAGACCCTGAGCGATTCAGGAATAATTGGGGGCTGATTAAACAAACCCTGAATGCGCGTTAGTTTTTTTGTTTGTACAGTGTTTTTGGTGATTGCCAAAGATTGAGTTGTGCGCCAAAATATGTTATGTTAGCTGTGGCATCTTGTTTAAGGTAGCGAGTCTTACACCCATCGGGTACGCCCAACAAAGCCTGCAGTGGACGGTAGGCATTCTACGGCATTTTCGAGCATTTTCCACATTTCAACAGAATACTGTTACCAAACTGAGTCCACGCCCGTCCCACCGCCACTACCCCGCAGAAAGCATGCGGGGCATACGCAAACTGTTAGCCCTCTCGTTATTACTACGTCATCTTCAACTTGTGCAACTCAATTATGTAGAATTAGAACATGAACGACATCTTGCAAGATTTATCAACATCGAACCTAATCTCTGCTATCGAAGGGAATTTGTTTGCGATCATCTCCGCTTTTCGTAAATGGCCGCGAGCAGAAGTACACGACGAAGCAGAGATAATGTGGTCAATGACGGATATCCCCTTCCCTCTTTTCAACAGCATTATGCGTGCTCAACTCCTACCAGAAAGAATAGACGCTGTTATCCAACCCATCATCGCACAGGCAGAATCGCGGAATGTTCCCATGCTCTGGTGGACAGGACCAACGACACAACCCGCTGATTTGGGAATACATTTGGAAAGGCATGGGTTTGTTAATGAAGGTCAAATGCCAGGCATGGCGGTTGATTTGGCGAATCTGAATGAGAATCCCCCAATGCTATGTGGTCTAACTATTCAACGGGTTACGGACGATGAAACTCTGAAGCAATGGAGTCAAGTTTGTGCGGCGGGCTTCGGGATGCCCGATTTCGTTGCTAACGCTTTCTATGATTTCATGTGCCATGTGGACCCAAATACAAATCTGGCTTATCTTGGCTGGCGGAATGACCAACCAGTTGCGACATCGCTTCTGCTATTGGCGGCGGGCGTCGCCGGGATATACAACGTTGCTACAATTCCCGAAGCGCGTCGGCAAGGGATTGGGGCTATGATGACAGTATCACCTCTGCGTGAGGCGCGGGACAGGAAATATAAAGTTGGCATCCTTCAGGCTTCGGAAATGGGTGTTGATGTCTATCGCTCATTGGGCTTTCAAGAGTCTTGCAAAATAGGTCAATATGTATGGTCACCAGAGCATAAGCAGGGCGCAGGCTAACAAAGCATGCAGTGGACGGCTGGGAGTCTGCACGATTTATAAGCATTTTTCTGGCTTCGGATTTTTTCTACATCTCAAACAGAATCCACGCCCGCCCCACCGCCACTACCCCGCCGAAAGCATGCGGGGCCTACGCAAACCGTGAACCTCTCACGACGCTATTTCACTTCCTCTCCACCCAATCCTGCTTCGCCAGGCTAAGTTCCCACAAATCCCCCAGTTCGCGGCGCACTGCCGCCCACACCACGCCTGGCATTGTCGTTTATCATAAGTATGAAGCCAACTTAATCCTCAACATCCGCATAAACGCCGCGGTACTCGGGCGGGAGTTGACGGGCGAGTGCCTCCATGATGAGACGCGTTCCCTCCTGCAGCGCATCCCGGCCACGGGCCTGCTGCGGCAAAACGAACGGTTTTCCCACTCTCAATATGACTGGCATTCGGCGTAACTTCTTCAGGTTGTTCTCGATGCGCCGGAACTCGCTGCCGGTAATGGTGACCGGCACAATCGGCACCCCGGCCCTGAGCGCCAGGAAAGCAGCCCCCTCCGTACCCGCTTCCAGCGCGCCGCTGCCGGACTCGCGTCCCTCCGGAGCGATGATCACGCGCCGTCCCTGGCGGAACGCCTCCAGCGCGGCGGAAATAGCGCGCCGGTCCGGCTGGCCGCGGTGGACCCAAATAACGCCGAGTAAATCCGTTACCAGGCGGAGCAAGGAGATGTCCCGCAATTCAATTTTTCCAATGATTTCGGGGAAATCAGGCAAAGCCGCCAGCGCCAGAACCGCATCCGGGTCACCCAGATGATTGATAACCACCAGCGCCGGGCCGCGGCGGGGATAATTCTCCAGCTCGCGAATCGTCGCCTTGGTGCAGACGAATACAACAACCCGGCACAAGAGTTGGATAAAGCGGCGGAAGAGACGCCGGCCGCGGGTCAAGGCAGGCAAGCGGGTCAGGTCCGGGCGCCAGATTTCGCTAATCGGCTTCGGAGTCGGGGAGGATGGCGCTATCGGTGTAGACACCGCGATAGTCCTCGGGCAGCAATCCGGCAATGCTGCGCATCACCATGTCGGCGTTGTGCTGGCGGGATTCGCGCCTCGCCGCGCCTTTTCCTTCCACCGGAGGCAAAAAGACAGGCTTAC
>JBGOXG010000194.1:0-4206 GCA_041479025.1 Anaerolineae bacterium | reverse complement strand
CCCGTCGATCCGGACACGGGAAGCGCGTCATACTGCAGCGAGAAGGAATCGGTACCCTGGTCGAAGTAGTCCACTTCGATTCGAACATGCGACGTGGGCTTCCCGCCCAGTAGCTGCTGGTCATCGACATTGAATTGGAGATAACTATCGGGGATGGTGTTGCCAATGCCGGCGAGCGCCTGTCCGTTCCCGCTGCGGCGTGCTTCCCTTGCAGGATTTCCTACTGACACAGGCTCAGTGTCCACATCCCCGCCCTTGTCCAGCGTAATCCCCTCAGGTTTATTCGTTGTACCAAGGGTGACTGCAAGCGAAAGCAGTACTACTTGAGCGGAGGTGGGTGTGATGGGGATTGTGGTCACCGTTTCCTTCGCCGGGACCGGCGAAGGGGTTGCAGGCGGCAATGTTGAGGTCGGTGTGGGGGGCGTAGTGCATGCGTTGAAAGCTAAAGCGAACAATAACAGGCTTATTGTCGAGTAAGTGAATTTCATGCCTGGTCTCCCGGTCCAATGAGTCACTTTTAAATTTGGCGATATCTTATTGTAAACTGAATTGTCTCCCATTACTCCTAATTTCCCAAAATCCTTGGAACAGGCAATTGGCTTTCACAGGCGAGCATCTCCTATCAAAGGTTCAGGCGCGGAGAGTGGGACTATAATTATGGCAAGCGAATCGCTAAATCCTATTAAATTGGAAGGGATTATGTCTAAGATTGACTCTCTCGTTCAAGATTTTCTAGCCCAGAAGAAAATCGCCGTCGTCGGTGTATCGGACAAACGCGAAACCGGTTGCAACCTGGCTTATACCAAATTCAAGGAGTCTGGTTACCAGGTGTATGCCGTCAACCCGCGCATCACCATGTTCAATGGCGCCACTTGCTACCCTGATCTGAAGTCCATCCCAGAGAAACCGGATGCGGTCTTCATCTTGACCAATCCCAATGTGACGGATCAAATCGTCCAGCAGTGTGTGGATCTGGGCATCAAGCATGTCTGGATGCACTGTATGATGGGTACCAAACCTGGTCTTGTCGCGAGCATGACCAGTGTCTCGCAGGATGCGGTGAAGAAGTGTCGGGAAAACGGCATCAGCGTTATTCCTGGAACATGCCCGAATCAATTCCTGAAGCCTGATTTTGGCCACAAGATGATGCGCGGGTTATGGGGCATGTTTGGTTTTTTGAAAGTTGACTGAACAGATAAGAAGAGGCTTGTGTGATTCAGTTTGATCGTCTAATTAAAGGGAGGCGCCATGCCGAATAACCTTGATCCTGAACAGGAACGGTTGATCCGTTTGCGGGAACGACAGCTATCCACCCGTGACCCGGGCATCAAGAAGAAAAAGTTCAGCAACATGATGACCGAACGCGAACGCAATACGAAAAACACCCTATCGATTGGGCGTGTGTGGAGAGTTATCCCGCATGTCTGGCGGGGGGCATTTTATGGGCTGCTGCTCGGATTGATCACCATGGCTGTCCTGCCCTCCATGTGGATATCCGATCTGGCCTGGCCTGCGGCCATCATCGCAACAGCCGTGTTGATTATCATGGGGATTCTAATTGGGAATGCACTCGATGTCCGCGACAATTTAAAAGACCTGTCGAACTAAAAATAGACTCTTCTGACAGATGACCGGGAGGGTCATTTCGGAAAGCATTATTTTGTGGTAAAGTCCTAACTGGCATCAAAATGATTTTAGTTATTGGGAAGAGCTGGCTTTTATCGGAAGGAAGACGGGTAATCGAAAGGATTAATTTTGGATACAGTCATTTTCTTCACCGATGGCGTGATCACGGTCCGTCCTTTTCAACCGGAGGACGCGCCCGAAGTCCATGCTGCTGTCAGCGAATCTCAGGATGAAGCTCCTCAATGGCTTTCGGATTTGAAAGGGCTGTCACTGTCCGACGTGCAGGATTATATTGCGTCCCAGCCCCAGACATGGAATGAAGACAAGGCTTACAATTTTACGGTCCTTGAATCCAGCTCAAACAGGATAATGGGCGGCTGCGGATTGACCCAGATCAACCGCCGCCATCGCTATTGCAATCTGTATTTCTGGATCCGCACAAGCGCCACCAGGCGAGGATATGCCACGCGTGCGGTGGTCATGATGGCGCGTTTCGCTTTTGAATCGATGGGAATGCAGCGCATGGAGATCGTGATCGAGCCGGAGAACCTTGCCAGCCTGCGCGTCGCTGAAAAAGCCGGCGCCATCAGCGAAGGGTACCTGCGCAACCGTTTGTACAATCGCGGCGAACCGCGGGATGCCGTGATATTCTCACTGGTCCCAAAGGACTTGCCGGAATAATGCCCATCAATATCGAGGTCAAAGCCCGTGTACGCGATTTCACTGCGTTGAAAACCCGGGCGGAATCGCTGAGTAATACGCCAGTGCAGGTCATACCGCAGGAGGACACTTTTTTTGTCATCCCCAAAGGTCGGCTTAAACTGCGCGTCCTGGCGCCGGACCACGCTCAACTGGTCTGGTATGCCCGAAGCGATGATACCGGGCCCAAGCGTTCGGACTACCAAATTTTCGAGACCCGCGACCCCGAGCGTTTAAGAACCATCCTGGCACTTGCCCTGGGTGTGCGCGGAGTGGTGAAGAAAATCCGCTACCTGTATCTGGTCGGCCAGACACGCATCCATCTGGATGATGTGGAGGGATTGGGTCATTTCATGGAGTTGGAAGTGGTGATGCGCCCAGGTCAATCAGATGCCGAGGGGCAGGCAATCGCGGAAGACCTTATGAAAAAACTTGACATCGCGTCGAGCGATTTGCTGGATGGCGCTTACATGGATATGATAGAAAAGAATAACGGGAAGTAAATTCGGAAAATGGCTAATTATAACGATCAAAAATCTGATCAGATTTTCAGCCGTGAGCCGCTTAAAAAGAGAGCCGCTCCCATCTGGCGTGATTTGCGCCTGCTCGTCGCGGTTCAGCTTTACATACTTGGACGGATCTCATCCGATCGTGCCTCCAAACTGGCGGATGTCCCTCACGTGGAATTTTTATTAAGTCTTGGTTTTTATAAAGTTTTTCCTTTGCTGGCCGAATTAACAGAGTTGGAACGTGCCGCCTTTCAGGCGAAGAATAAGCCAAAGGAACCCCCTCTCCCGCCTGCGCAGATTTCGAAAGAAAATGAACAGGAAAAGTCGAAAGAAACTGTCTCGGTCTCTGCTCAGGAAAGTCCCAGGAAAAAGTCTAGGGAAAACCCATCACAACAGACGACACAGGAAAAGATATGAGTAATGGCGTTTGCAGTGTTTCTCCTGTCATTTACCTGTATCGGATCGGGATACTGGATTGGCTTCCAAAAGTGTTCGATGAAGTTTTCATGCCCTCGATTGTCCTGGACGACCTTCTCGAAGGCCGGTTCATCGGGTACGATGTGCCCAGCCCATTTGACCTGCCCTGGATGCAATATAAAGACCCTCAATTGACCGTTCCATCGGCCTGGCTGTCACTCGATCTGAGTTCGGGTGAAGTGGCTGCGATGTCATTGGCGTTTGAAACACCGCATTGCGTGGTCCTGATGGATGACCCGGTTGCCCGGCGCGCAGCGAAGAATGTTGGTATTACCATCTGCGGTACTTTGAAATTCCTGCTGGAAGCCAAATCACGCGGACTCGCCAGGGATGTCGCGCCTTACGTTGATCGCCTGGGAAACGCAGGCATCTGGTTGTCGGATGATATCCGTGCGCGCATCCTGACCCTGGCCGGCGAAGAATAAATCCTTTTCATCGGAGTAAACCATGCCTGCTATCAAGAAAATCAATCATGTCGCCATCGTCGTGGAAGATATGGATGACGCGCTTTCATTTTGGCGCGATGCGCTGGGAATAGAACTGAGCAAATTGAGTGATGTGCCCGCGGAGAAGTCGCAGGTTGCTTTCATGCCTGTCGCGGATGGAGAAATTGAATTGGTCATGCCCACCACGAATGATTCCGGTATTGCCAAGTATCTTGCCAAACGCGGTCAAGGCATGCATCATCTCTGCCTGGAGGTGGATGATATCGAGGGCATGCTGGCGCAGCTAAAAGCGAAGGGCGTGCGTCTTATTACCGAAGAACCCCGCACATCGGCTGATGGGAAAAAATATGCCTTCATCCATCCCGAGTCCGCCCGCGGGGTCTTGGTTGAGTTGTATCAAATATAATGTTCCGCGCATTTTCACAAAGGCACACGGGTTCAATACTTTG
>JBGOXG010000100.1:0-8166 GCA_041479025.1 Anaerolineae bacterium | reverse complement strand
GTCACGCAAGCTGATATGACATGCATTCATCAACTTGCCGAACTCGATGACCTTACCTTCCCTCAATAAAGTTACCGCCAATCGAGTTCGCGCAATCTCCTCCACAATATGACGAGCGCGTTTTGCGACAACTGCAGGTAAGAGGTGCACATGTTGGTCGAAGTCCTCCACACTCACATCTCTTAAAGCTTTAATCTCAGGGAGAACAGTCTTAAGAATTTTAACGGCCTGTTCACAAGAAAGACGGCGCTCATTGTATTCGCTGCCAGCCAATGCCCTTCTGACCATCGTATCTGCTATGACAATCGCTACATCTTCAGATATGGAAACGGTTTCCCACTCTAATGACCGGCAATCCAGATACAGGGCACGATCCTGCTCACCGCACGCTGAGGCAAACTGGTCCATGATCCCACAATTCACACCTACATAATAATTCTCTGCGCGTTGACCGAGCAATGCCATCTGCATATGGGGCAGATGCAAGTCTGCCAGGGCTTGCCATGCAATACCGAATGCCATCTCAACTGATGCTGAGGAACTTAACCCGGAACCGCGCGGTACGTCCGATGCGAAGACCCCTTCCATTGCAGGTACAGCATACCCAGCCTCGGTCAATGCCCACATGACTCCGGCCGGGTAGAGTCCCCAACTGGGTAAAGGACTACGATCAGGTGATGTTTTGGTATACATGGACTCTCGGGTAAAACTGGTTCGCTGGGAAAAGTCTGCAGCCCAGAGGGTCGTGAGATCAGACTCTGCTGGCCTGAAGGCCAGGTAAGTCGCGCGATCGATCGCAGCCGGGAGGACGAATCCATCGTTATAGTCCACGTGCTCACCCAGGAGATTTACACGTCCAGGGGCTCGTGCAACAAACGAAGGTGTTTTACCAAACCTATCGCAGAATATGTCGAAAGCACGTTGTTTTGAATCCATATCAGCCTCTTTGACGATAATGGATGTCAGGCAATCCTCTAAGAGTTAATGCAGCAGCTTCAGGGGTGATATCACGTTGAGGCATGGCGAGCATTTCATAACCAACCATGAATTTACGAACCGAGGCCGAACGAAGCAATGGTGGATAGAAGTGTGCGTGTAGAATCCATTCTGGATGTGGTAAGCCGTCAGAAGGAGCCTGATGGAAACCCATTGAATATGGGAAAGAAGTTTCAAACAGGTTATCATACCGTGCCGTTATGCGTTTCATCACGTCAGCGAGAGAGGAGATTTCTACTGAATTTAAATCAGTGAGACAGGACACTTCCGAGCGATGAGCAACCAATAGGAGCTCAAATGGCCAGGTTGCCCAGAAAGGCACCAACGCGGTGAAATGGTCATTGACTACCACAATCCGCTCTTTGCGACGATGTTCCTTGCCAAGGTAATCGATCAGCATAGGTTGCCGATTTTCGCTAAAATATGCATGCTGTGTCTGAAGTTCTTTGTCCGGTTCGTTTGGGATTCTCGATTGCGCCCATACCTGGCTGTGTGGGTGTGGATTGGAACAGCCCATCATCGCGCCTTTATTCTCAAAAACCTGAACGTAATTAATTTCAGCTCGGGCTGCTAGATCCTCAGTTTGCTTGGTCCAGGTGACAATGACTTCTTCTATTTGAGGGATAGTCAGTTCAGGAAGGGTTAAATCATGGCGCGGTGAGAAGCATATCACACGGCAAATACCACTCTCTGGAGCTGCTGCAAACAAGGGATCAGCAATCTCCTTTGCAGGGAAAGCTTCAGGGAGCAGGGAAGAAAAATCATTATCAAAGACGAATGTGCTGTCATAATTTGGGTTGCGTTTACCCCCTGCACGTTCATTGCCCGGGCAGAGATAGCAAGCCGGATCATACATTGGGAGGATCTCGAATGGCGTTTTTTCCACCTGCCCAAGCCACGGGCGTCTTGACCGGTGTGGCGATACAAGCACCCACTCACCGGTAAGTGGATTAAGGCGTCGATGAGGCGAGTCAAACATTTTACATCTCCGGTTTAGACTTAAATGCCTTAAAATTCCGATGATGAGTATAGCAGAAACCGTCGCTAGGAGTGAAGACTCGATCAGATCATTAACAGACCAAATCCCAAAGTGGAGTGGTGTTGAAAAAAGATCGATATCGATTTGAAACACCGGTGATGTATAATTCCACTCAAGGATAGCGAAAATTTCATGTAAAACGAATGTGGAATTTGAATCATAAAATGGGCGATCCAGATAGCAAACCGCAAGAGTCGTTACAACAAGACGAGTCCTTCGAAGAGAGAGTGAACATCCTTTTTGAAGAACTGGAACTGGCCATTAAGTGGGAACGCCCTTCGATTCTCGTTGCCGTCTATGAATCAGAATATCTGCGCGAAGACGTGGACAAATTGCTTGAGGAACGATTGAATGCGCTTGGGCAAAATGTCTTCCATTTTCATATTGACGAAAAACAGTTTGACGTCCCAATGATTTTGGTTCAAAACCCGGACCATGAAGGGACAGTCTATTTTATAACCGGATTGAAATGGGGTGGAGGAAAAGGTGGTTTTAATGCCTATCGAGCGCTCAACATGCGCCGGGAATTTTTCGTAGACAACCTGATGCGGGTGATTTTCTGGTTGACGAAAAGCGAAGCCGCCTACCTCCCCCGTCACGCTCCAGACTTCTGGGCATTTAGACATCGTGTGGTTGAATTCACTGACGATGCTGTTGTTCATGAGAAGAAATTGCCTGACAACCAGTTATTATGGGATGGCTGGAAATCCTCTGAGATGCTGGATGATATTGAAGAGAAAATTGCTCTGCGCGAATCGATGCTGGTTGACCTTCCGGAAGGAATTGAATCCCAGGCATCGCGCACCGATCTTCTTTATACTTTAGCCTCTTTTTACTGGGCAAAAGGCGAATACGATAAATCTCTTGAGCTGCTCAATAAAGGGATTGGCCTCGCAGCCCGTATGCAAGACCTGATCGCAGAGGCACAATTTTGGGCAGGGATTGGGATTATTTACCACAACCTGAAGGATTTCACCAGAGCTCTGCCAGCTTATCAGAAAGCGCTCGAACGAAATTCCCATAATACTTATGCATGGAACAATCTTGCGATTGCATACAATGATCTTGGAAATTCAAATAATGCAATTCAGGTTTGCAAGAAAGCGATCGACCTTAATCCGAAGAATTCCGAAGCCTACAGCACCCTGGGGAATATTTATCGACAATTAGGTCAATTTGAAGACGCAAAAGAATGTTATCAAATTGCTTCCAAGTTGGAGCCGAAAGTTGCTTTCCATTGGATGAATCTGGGTATTATTTATAACGATCAAAGGAGAGACAAAGAAGCTCTGCGCGCGTATCTAAAAGCCTCCCGGTTGAACCCACAAGATGCAGCTGTTTGGAAAAATCTTGGTGATGTCTACAGGAGCTTGAACCGCTTTAGTGAAGCCAAAAAAGCATACAAAAAGGCAATAACGCTAGATCCGGACGATACCGAGACTCGGTTGTCTTTGGCAAGCTGTGATGGGGCGACTCTTAAAATCAGCCCAATAAAGAAATAACCTTTAGAACATATATCTATTGGATCTATTTCAAAATCAAACTCGTGCTATTCGACTTTTTTCTAAAGTCGAATAGTTTTTTATAGACATTCCCTATTGCGTGTAACGGATTTTTGTGTATAATAAGAATGAAATTGTAATGAAATTGCAATTATTGGCGCTATTGGGTACTAGGGATTTAAGCGTTTACAAAGGATAGATAAATCATCGCCCTACGAATACAAAATGGGGGAAGGACACTGAATGAATTTACCTTTTCGTGCGGTCATTTTCATCCTGGCAAGTGGGGCAGCATTAATCATCACATCCATCGCATATCGTAGGCGGGTTGCACCCGGGTCCACCAGCTTATTCGTTTTTGGCATTGTATTAGGGGGATGGGCTATCTCTAATGTCTTCTTTTCACCAAGTTCATTGCAGAACGATATTTACTGGGTGGGATCCGCTCAATTGTGCGCAACAATCGCTGCGACAGCAATCTTCTCCTTTGTGCTCGAGTATTCCAATCGTTCAGCCTGGCTTAACAAACGCAACATCACACTATTGACTGTTGAACCAGCTATTACCCTTATCGTTCTTTTGACTAATTCCTGGAATAGGTGGTTTTTCACAAAAGTACCCTCAGCTAATTCGACTTCTGTTATATCCGCGGGACCATGGTTCTGGATAAATATTATTTACTTCAACATCATTACTATAACAGCACTATATATCCTCATTAAGACCTTTATTCGAAGCCCCCTACCCTACCGGCTTCAATCTGGCATCATTTTAGCAGGATCAATATTCATCGTTCCGGCAAGTCTCTTTGGATTATCATTTTCAAATCCAATTTATACTTCAATCTTTTTGATGATCGCTTTCACGATCACTGGGATCACTGTCACCTTCGGCTTGTTCTCCTATAGATTATTAGACATAGTTCCCATCCCAAGGGATATTGTCGTCGAACGGATGGGTGATGGTTGGATGCTGCTCGATATGCACGACCGGATCGTCGACCTTAATCCGGCAGCTGAGGCTGTAATCGGACTCCCCCGGGACAGGATATTTGGCTTGCCCGCAGAAAATGTACTCACCGATTGGCCGAACATCATCAACCGGAATGACAACTCCAGAGAGCTGGATATCAGAGGTAGTGTAAATCTGCAAAACATCTGGCGCTATTTAAACTTGCGCGTCTCCCCTCTAATGGATTTGAATGGACGCCAGTTCGGGCGGTTGGTAGTATGGAGGGATATCACTGAAAGTAGAAGGGCTGAAGAAGCCCGCCAACTTGCGCGAGATGAGATGTTCATGCTGCTTCATTCAATTTCAGGTGCCGCAAGTCGGGCAGCTAATATTGAGGAATTTTTGGAGGACACCATTTACCAAATCGTCTACTCTTTCAAGAGCCAGGCGAGTGCTATATTTCTTTTCGAAGAAAATGTAAATGTATCCGAACGGCGTAGATTGGCGCTTACAGCCCATCATGGATTGTCACCCCAAATGATTGACAGAATGTCTTCCCTATCCGAAAAGGATGCGCTGGTTGGAGCATTATTGGAAAACAACGAACCATTGCTGATTCACGACATAAAAAACCATTCCAAAGTGCCCGAACCTATGCGGCGATCAGGCCTCGACTCCATGCTCCTGATGCCAATTGCCGTGCAGGGACAGATTCTAGGAATAATCGGGCTGGCTCGCAATGAGGCTCCCACCTACAGTTCTGATGAAGTCGCTCGCATGAATGTCGTCGCTGACGAAATCGCCACATTTATTCACAGCAACCGGCAACGGCAACTCTCGATTGCGCTGGCAGAACGGCAAAGGTTGGTGCGTGATTTACACGACTCAACGACACAAAAACTCTATGGATTACTCACATTGACAGAAGCAGCGCAAGCTGGCTTGGAGGCGGGGTCGCCAGAACAACTTGCACAAATATTATCCCGCATTGGCGAGAATGCCCGGCAAGCCCTCAAAGAAATGAGGCTATTTCTCTACGAGTTACAGCCGGTTGATCTGGAACGTGATGGTCTTGTCTCAATACTAAATCAACGATTAACCGCCGTCGAAGGTAGGGCAGATGTAAAAGCCAGATTACTTTCCGATGAAAAAGTTTCACTTCCATTAGATAAGGAAGTCGCCTTATATTTCATCGCCCAAGAAGCCTTGAATAATGTCCTCAAACATGCCAAAGCGAAATCCGTGACAGTTCGTCTAAAGCAAACCAAATCTAATGTCAAGCTCGAAATTGAAGATGATGGAAGTGGTTTTTTACCCAAGAAAGGTGATGCAGGGGGAATGGGCATGCGGAACATGAAAGAACGTGCTTCCCAGGTTGGAGGAAAATTAAAAATCTCATCTATACCTGGCAAGGGAACCAAGATTTGTGCTACGGTCAGCAAAGACCGTCAATCTAGAATCCATCTTACGGGGTATTAGATATGAAAAAGATTCGAGTACTTGTTGTCGAAGATCAAACAGTCGTTCGCGAAGGGTTGGTGGCAATCCTGTCATTTCAACCTGATATTGATGTGGTTGGGCAAGCACAAGATGGTCTTGAGGGGCTGCGCCTCGCTCAGGAAAAACGCCCGGATGTCATCCTGCTCGATCTGATGATGCCGCGCATGGATGGCCTGACTGCGATCCCAAAAATCAAGGAAGCTGTTCCCGAAACGCGAATCCTGGTTTTAACTAGTTTCGCTGAAGGAGATCGGGTTTTCCATGCCATCAAATCAGGTGCAGTGGGGTACATGCTTAAGGACTCAACGCGCGATCAATTGCTTCAATCCATTCGCGATGTTTCGCAAGGCCAGGCATCTTTACATCCTTCGGTTGCCCTCAAGGTCATTCAAGAGATCAACCGGCCTTCATCGATGGCCAACACCATTGATCCTCTTACATCACGTGAATTGGAAACCCTCCTCCTCATAGCCCGTGGTTTAAGCAATCAAGAAATTGCAACAGAACTATTCGTACATGAAAGAACCATTGCAAAATATGTAAGTAGTATTCTCAATAAACTTCATCTCGCTAACCGCACTCAAGCAGCACTATTTGCTCTTCGAGAAGGATTGACCGTCCTTCCAGAAGAAACAATAAATATCTGATCATATACTATTCATCATTTCTTCAACCAGGAAAAGGTGGTAAACATGGATAAGATCCGAGTACTCGTCGTCGAAGACCAGGCAGTTGTCCGTGAAGGGATCGTCGCTATATTATCCTTCCATCCGGATATTGAAGTAGTTGGGCAAGCTGAGGATGGGGCACAAGCCCTCAACCTCGTGAAGATAAAAAAACCGGATGTTATCCTGCTTGACCTGGTCATGCCTCACATGGATGGGTTGACTGCCATCCCCAAAATCAAGGAGATCGCCCCGGACGCGCGCATTCTTGTTCTCACGAGTTTCGCTGAGGGCGATCGTGTATATCATGCCATCAAATCAGGTGCCCTTGGCTATATGCTGAAGGATTCCACTCGGGATCAATTATTGCAGGCAATTCGTGATGTCGCGCAAGGGAGGGCAAGTTTGCACCCTTCGGTCGCCCTTAAAGTCATCCAGGAGATCAACCGTCCCTCCGATTTATCAAAAAACATCGAGCCATTGACCGCACGGGAACTGGAAACTCTACAATTAATCGCGCGCGGTCTTAGTAATCAGGAAATCGCTAATGCTCTTTTTGTTCACGAGAGGACCATCGCTAAATATGTGAGCAGTATTTTGAATAAACTTCACCTGGCAAATCGCACGCAGGCTGCGCTCTTTGCTTTACGCGAAGGACTGGCTGATCAAAAGCAATTTGTTCAAGCCACTTAATAAAAAGGATATGCAGACCTGAAAACTCCTCTCCCATGATATTCACAGGAGAGGAGTTTATTTCCTAAATAATTGCGCGATGGATCCTCACTAACTCCCAATATCATTAACACACTGACAGCATAACGAAAATATGAGGTATTTTGGCTGGTCATTTTTGACCGTATGTTTAGCAGAAGCGTGCGTAAATTGCTATTCAATACGACCATTTTCTTAGGTTTCCCTGGCAAGGCTGTCTCCATATAATGATGCTTGAAGGTAACACGATCATCGATTGAGACACCACGAGACAACTGGCATATGTTCATTGGACAGCACAACACATCTTTGGATGTAAAAAACCGGCTGACACTCCCTGCCCGTTACAGGGGCATGTTCTCAGACGGTGTTTATATCACCCAGGGGTTTGACAGAAATCTTCTTCTTTTATCAAGCGAAGCATTTAATGAGGTTATTCATAGTATCAAAGGAATGAATATTGCTGATCCATTAGCCCGTCTGCTCTTCAGGATGATCCTAGGATCTGCCACAAAATTAGATCTGGATGGAAATGGCTGTGTCTTTATTCCACAAGAACTTATAGACTTTGCCAATATTGACAAGGGTGCTATGTTGGTCGGGCAGGGCGACTATTTTGAAGTTTGGGCGCCTCAATTATGGCATGAACAAGAAATCAGCTTGAATAATGTTGAAGCCAACGCTCATCGTTTTTCAGCATTGACCATTTGTACAGGTTAATAATAGACTTGTCCGGGGCTTCCCTTTCCACTAAAATAAAGATATCCCCCGTGTGGATTTTTCTCCACATGTAAAGGAGATT
>JBGOXG010000032.1:0-17587 GCA_041479025.1 Anaerolineae bacterium | reverse complement strand
TTGTTCTTTCCATTACCACCAACCTGACCATCCCGGTTGCGTTCAATCGCCACATGGGTGTCATGGATCAGGCTGTTATGAACGGCGGCATGGGGATGGGGCAGGGCAGGGGGCCGGGAAATACGATGATGGACCTCTTGTTCGTGAACTTTCGCGCCAGTGTGCTCGAGTCGCTGACCTATGCAGCGCTGGCATCCGTTTTGGCGGCGCTTATCGTCAGCCTGTTTGTCAGCCGCCGGATTGTCGCGCCCGTGCGCACTCTTTCGGTTGCCTCCCAACGCATTGCCGACGGGCATTACGACGAACGAGTGCAGGCCAACGGGGCAGACGAAATCGCCCAACTTGCCGCTCGCTTCAACCAAATGGCAGCCCAACTTGAACAGGTCGAGGCCATGCGCCGCCAACTGATCGGGGACGTGTCTCACGAACTGCGCACGCCGCTGACTTCCATCAAGGGCTATATGGAAGGATTGGTGGATGGTGTTTTGCCAGCCATTCCAGAAACCTTCAATCAAATCCACCATGAAGCCGACCGGCTTTCGCGTCTTGTGGATGACCTGCAGGAATTGAGCCGCGTTGAAGCAAAAAACTATCCTTTGGATGTTCGTCCGGTAGCCGTCTCTGCCCTCGTCCATACTACTGCCAAACGGCTTTCCCAGCAGGCTGAGTCCAAGCACATCAAACTCCACCTCAACCTGGCTTCAAACCTCCCACCCGTCCTGGCTGACGAAGACCGTATTACCCAGGTGCTTGTCAACCTGGTTGGCAACGCTTTACTATATACCCCTGAAGGTGGCGATGTGACCATCACAGCCATTCATCGTGACGATGAAATTTTCATCGCTGTCAAAGATACCGGGATAGGCATTCCATCCGAGCACCTGAAGAATTTATTCACCCGTTTCTACCGGGTGGACAAATCCCGTTCCAGGAATGCCGGTGGTGGCTCTGGAATTGGGCTGACAATTGCAAAGCATCTAATTGAAGCGCACGGTGGGCGCATCTGGGCCGAAAGCATGGGAGATGGTCAAGGAAGTACTTTCACATTCACATTACCAATTGTAAAATAGAAACGGTAACCCGCCTGAAAAGTGTTGCCGAGACGCAGCCCAGGTTGAGTTTAAAAAAATAAAGTCGCATCTGTCAATAATTTGTTTAAGGCATACAATGATTGGGTAGTTAATTAGTCATTGTACACATCGAGGTTGGTTCACCTTTGAGAAGAAATGTTGCTCAATCCAAAGCCATCGCTATCTCAATTATTCCTTTCATTCTTGCGCTTGGGACTCACTGCATTTGGCGGGCCATCCATGGTCGCTTATATACGCAAAATGGCAGTGGAACAGAAACATTGGCTTGACGTAGAAACCTTCAATGATGGTGTTGCACTTTGTCAAACGATTCCTGGCGCAACTGCCATGCAAACAGCCGCGTATGTGGGATTGAAAACGCGGGACGTGATCGGCGCTGGAGTAAGTTTCATAGGTTTTGGTTTCCCTGCCTTTCTATTGATGCTGGGGTTCGCAGTTCTTTACAAATATGTAATAACCTCCCCGTTATCGTCTCTACCTTCAGTGGGCTTCAAGCGATTACCGTTGCCATCATAGCCAATGCGACTGTGACCTATGGCAAGACCACTCTGAAGGATTGGAAATCCTTGGCCATTGCAGGTACTGCGGCGGCACTGTTTGGCCTGAATGTGAACCCGATCATCGTAATTCTCTTAGCCGCAATAGGGGGAATGGCGCTCATCAAACCGAAGCAACCCAATCCTCTCCATCCTGCTTCTTCAGCACAAAACAGGTCGAATACAAAGCCTCTTTTATTCATTTTATCTGGCACGGCGATTGGGTTTATTCTGCTTTTCCTTTTCAATCGAACTTTGTTTAGCCTGGCGGCGCTGATGTTCAGGATAGATCTGCTTGCTTTCGGCGGCGGGTTTGCTTCTGTGCCTCTAATGTTTATGAAATAGTTCAAGTCCGCAATTGGATAGACTCCCAGACCCTGATGGATGGCATCATTCTTGGACAAATTACGCCAGGACCAATTGTAATTACTGCTACTTTCATAGGCTATATTCTTGGCGGGCTGCTTGGGGGAGTCGTCGCTACCATCGCTATTTTCCTGCCATCTTTCATGATGGTTGTAGGTATCACGCCCTATTTTGATCGGCTGCGGACTTCACCTGTTTTCAACAAAGCCATTGGAGGTGTGCTGTGTTCCTTCGTGGGGTTACTCTTTGCTGTCACAATTAGTTTCGCCCTTAAAATCCATTGGGATTTACCCCATCTATTACTCGCCAGTCTTGCATTAGCCGCTTTACTCCTGAAAACAGAGTTTCTCTGGGTTGTTGTAATAGGAACGATAACCTCTGTCCTGTTGTTCAGATAGTGCTCGAAACAAAGGAGCAGAACATGGCTTCAATGGCAACGGATTCAATTGCCCGGAAATTTTAGCAAGGTCTTTATTGAATATTCATCATTTCTTCACAAACACTCTCTATAATTGACAAATATTACCTAATTTAGGAGAATAGCAAGTTCATGAAGAAACTACAAGTGCAGGCAAGGAAGCAACAAGTTCACTGTCACACTGTATCACTCAAGCTGACGGAATTTTGAAAACTGCCATTCTTGTTATGTGCGTGCACACCAGAATACATCCCGTATTTACCTGTGGCTCACAATGTAATTGCCTCAATACCGAGTTGAAAAATGTCCCTTCATTATCTTTTAGCCGAACTACGTAACCGCCCTGTGCGCGCCTTCACGGGAATGTTTAGCATCGCAATTGGCGTCGCGCTCTTCGTCAGTTTGCAGGCATACGCGGATGGATATCGCCAGGCCGCGCGGGCTCCCCTCACAGAAGTGGGCGCTGACCTAACCGCTCAACGGCAGGGCACAGTACCTAGCAAGTTTGAAGGCGTGGTCTTTCCCCACTCGACAGCTCCCATCCGCCGCGACGAGATTAATCAGATTCGACAATTGTCAGGCGTGCAAGCCGTCGCCGAGGTCATGTTCTTCTGGTCGTTTGAGCCAGGCGGATTCGTCGCGGGTCTCGGACTCGATCCCTCTGACACGTTTGGTCCTGGCCGCCTCAAGGCAGACATAACGGCAGGGCGCTTTCTCCAGGCAGGAGATCACGGCGTTGCCGTCGCCGACTCAACTTACGCGCAGCAGAATAAATTAACACTCGGCAGCATCGTGATGCTCGGCGGTCAATCATTCACTATCGTCGGGCTGGCCAATACTTCACGGGCTGGGCAGTTGGCAAACGCGAACTTATATATTCCTTTGTTGGATGCGCGGACTCTGGCAAATGCAGCGCCGCAGGTGCGCTCGGTGTTCGACATTCGCCCTGACGATGTCAACCTGCTTTTTATCAAGACTGATCAGACGCGCGTCGATCAAGTTGCCGCGCAAATCAAGCAAATCCTGGGCGAAAAAGCCATCGTTTCCTCGGGGCAGTCCTTCGCTGCCGAACTCGGCTCGCTCTTCGCCTTGATTGACCGCTTTGGTTTATTGGTGGGACTGATCGCGTTCCTCTTTGCCGCAGCGCTGTTATTCCGCGTCGTCGCGTCCAGCGTCTGGGAGCGGCGGCGCGAAGTGGCGGTGATGCGTGCGGTCGGTTGGCGGGAGCGCGATGTGATGATACAACTTTGGGGTGAAATATTGGTATTGGCCATCGCAGGTGGATTGGTTGGCCTGGCGCTTGCGGCGCTGACAACCTGGGCAATGAGCCGCTCACTCGTCACGGTGCCTGTGCCGTGGGAACTCTCGCCGTCGCCGCACTTTTTGCCAGGCGGAGCCACTGCATTTGCCGTGACGGTCGCGCTCCCCGCGCACCTTACACTCAATCTGGTGGTGTGGGCGTTGGGGTTGTCCGTGGTGGTCGCGTCGTTGATTGGATTGTGGCTGCCACGGTGCATTGCCCAGATTCATCCCGCGGAGGTATTAAGTAATGAGTGATTTACTTCAAGCCGAAAAATTGCAGAAATCGTTTGGCGCAGTGCAGGCCGTGCGCGAGGCAAGTTTGTGGATCGCGCCAGGTGAGATTGTGGCAGTCATGGGACGTTCGGGCTCCGGCAAGACGACGCTGCTGCATATGCTCGCGGGGTTGGAAAGCCCCACAGCAGGAAAGATTCTTTATCGCGGCGAGGATGTAGGCAGGTTGGACGAAGATGCGCTCGCGTTATGGCGGCGCGCAAACATCGGTCTCGTCTTTCAAGCATTTCATCTTATTCCGACTCTATCGGCACTGGAAAATGTCGCGTTCCCGCTTTACCCGATGCAACTGAGGGCAGCGGAACGCCGTGCACGAGCCGAGGCACGCCTTGCGCAGGTGGGCCTGGCGGATCGCGCCCAGCATCTCCCTTCACGTATGTCGGGCGGGGAGCAGCAACGCGTGGCGATCGCGCGCGCCCTCGTCAACAATCCGCCGTTGATTTTCGCAGACGAGCCAACGGGCAATCTCGATAGCACGACAGGGGATGAAATTCTCACGCTCTTTAAAAAACTGCGAAATGAAACGGGCGCGGCATTTCTGATGATCACGCACGACGACAAAGTAGCTGCAGCCGCAGACCGCGTGCTAAAAATGGTTGATGGTATTCTCCAAAACGAAAAAGGATAAGACAATGAAAAAAATTAGTTGGGCAGTGCTCATGATCGGCGTAATCCTGACATTAACGGCTTGTGGGTCAGGCACACCCGCGCCAGTAGTTCCAGTCCCATCGGGAACGGCCACAGTGGACATTCTCTATCTCAATCACCCACCCGTTCTCCCCGTGCTCGATCAAGTGGCTGCGTTGTTAAAGCCCTACGGAGATAAGGTGAAGGTCACGCGCTATGATTTCGATACGACCGAGGGCGCGGCGTTCGCGCAAAAGATGGGCATCACAGGGCACGACCCGCTGGCGATTTTCGTGAACGGTTCGCAATCGTTCAATCTCGACGGCCGTACAGTGACGTTCAATAGTTTTCCACAGGGTGCGGGCACGGGAATGGTACCCGATGGTGAGTGGACAACTGACGATTTGGACGCCGTCCTAAAAATAGTGACCGGACAATAACGTGAGCCAGTACCTGTGGTCAGAGTTGCGCCGCCGTGCGGGACGTACGGTGTCCACTGCGCTGGGGGTTGCCATCGGCGTGGCGTTGTTCATCGCATTGACGGCGGCGGGGGCGGGCTTTCAAGAAGCAGCGCGGCGTCCGCTTGCGGGCGTCGGCGCAGACATTCTCTTGAGCCGTCTGGCGTCGGAAAACGAGAGTGTGGCAGCAACGCAAACGACGCGCGGCGCGCGCTTACCCTTTGGCGTCTCGACGCTCAATCTCAGCGACATTGAAAAGGTGCGGCAATTCAAAGGCGTGGATGCCGCCGCGGGTGCACTGTTGTTATGGGATTTCGGCGCGGCGAATTACCAGACGGTATTGGGAGTGGATGTGAATCAACCTGCTGTCGGTCCCGCCAAAGCGCGCGAGTGGGTTGTGGCAGGCCGCTTTCTGCAACTGAACGACACGCGCAAGGCAGTGGTGGATAAGCATTATGCCGCGTTCTTTGGTCTCAAGCCTGGCGATGAAGTAAAAATCGCTGGTGAGCCATTTCAAATCGTTGGGATTGTCGAGGCGCAGGAGGGAAGTCAAGCAGCGGCGGCGAATTTCTACATCCCACTGGCGGACGCGCAAATGCTTGCGCACTTGAATCCAGATGCGATCAATCAAATCTATGTGCGCGTCGCGCAGGCTACGATGGTGGATGATGTTGTGCAGCAAAGCCGCGCCGCATTGGGCGAGGTGAACGCGACCACGGAACAGAGCATTGTGCAAGTGATAGGGGGCATCGCACTGGTCTCGCAACGCTTTGCAGGTGTCGCCTCGTTCGTCGCGCTACTGGGCGGACTGGTGCTCACGGGATTGGCGCTCTCGGCAAGCGTGGCAGAACGCAAACGCGAAATCGGCGTGATGAAAACAGTGGGTTGGACGGCAGCAGTGGTGCGGCGGTATTTCGTCATCGAGGGACTAACGATAACCATGGCGGGCGCGCTGGTCGGTGTCTTGCTGGGATGGCTTACGACCATGGCGCTTGGGTTGTTACCGATAGACTTGAGCGCACTGAACGCCGCGAACACACCGCTTGGTCTGGCGGTGGCACCTGCTGTGTCTGAGACACTCACCCTGCCCGTGACCGTAACGATAGTCCCGCTTGTGTTGGCGCTCGGTGTGGCAATTATTGGCGGCGCGGTAGCCAGTTGGCTTGCCGCGCGCCGCGCTGCAAACTTGAAACCAGCCGAAGCGCTGCGGCAATGAGAGGTATTTGTCGCGGTGGTATGTCATTTGATTCGCCAAAGCGGCCTCGACTCGCACGCACGGCGGGCGTATTTGGGCTGAGTCGCTTGGCGAAGAGTAGGGCAGCACGTTCACGTTCGCTTGAAACTCGCTCGATAGATCCAGCATAATCTTTCTGCTAGATAAATTGTAAGGAAAAGGCATTTATCCGATGGGTGCCTTTATGTTTCTGGCCTGGCTCCAGGCAATCCTTCTTGCGCTGAGTTTCCCCTTGTCACTCAGGAAAATATTGCATAAGCAAAACTGCCTATACAGAAACGAGCGGGATTGCGCTGGAAAGGAAGAAGACAAAATCATATACTGGGAATATGCATGGAGAAAGTGGATGGAGAAGGCACCCTTTTCGTCGTGGAACAGTCCTATGAGATGACGATTACCTGGATTGTGGAACGACTATGCAATCTGGGCTGCAAACGACAATTACGTTTGATCTGCAAGTAGTCCGGCACGCCCATACCAACTGCTCCTGCCCTCACCATGAATATAGATGAAATATTGCTTATTAATTTCTATATCACGCTTAAAGCCAAACCTTTAGCCGTTCTTGCTGGTCCAGAGGACAGTGGCAAGGAGGCACTGGTTGAAAAACTTGTTTCCGTTTTATCGGGCAGGGGTAAGAACAAACTACAACTTCAAATGCTTACCGGCCACCCCTGGTGGGCTCGGGGAGATAATCTTGCCGGGCTTGTTGAAATCCAAACCCGGTTTACATCCGAAAAGGTAATGAGCATTTTTGAAGAAGTGCAACAGCCTCAAAATTGCGACCAGGCGTTCCTTATTTGCTTTGCTCGTATCAGCCCGGCAGAACTCCAGAATTTTTTCACCGATCTGGCTTTTCAGATTCGAAATAACCGTATTATGCGCCTGGGTGATATTCACTTTAACGAACCGGTCGCCTTTCCCAACAACCTGTTCATCACTGGGACAATGGATACAGACGAATACCACTGGTATGAACCTGATCTGTTATCGAAAGCGTCTGTCATTCAAACGGGAAATTACAACCTGTCACAGAGCATTACTCTAGGCAAAGCGGCATCGATTAGTGTGCGAGAATTGATGTCACCCATCCGTGAGCCAAACATGGCTTATCAAAGACTCAAATCACTGCTGGCCGGAGAAAAGCAGCCTTTCGAGCGTTTTTTACAGATCCAAGAAATTATGCACAACCACCATGTCTCCACGCCGGACAATTTAATGGATGACGCGGTCATATATCTCGCAAATGCCTGGTCACACAGTGGCGAGGGGTTATTCGCCTCAAATCTACGTGCCAATTTTGAAATTGCAACCGACATCCTTATCGTGCAACTATTATTGCCCTGCATTCAGGGCGCACTGCAAAAATCATCAGAATTTCGACAGGCATTGATGAACTTACTCCGACTTTACTATCCCTTTTCCTGCTCGTATCTGAGTCAATTTCCATGAGTTGAACAGAGAATCATGTTTTGTGCCAAAACAACAGTGGCACCCAGAAGAAAAGCATCGATGGGATTCGATGCTTTTTATTTTCATAGTAAGCAAAACTGCCTATACAAAAATACGCGGGATAGCGCTGGAAGACCGGGGAACAGAACCGTATACTGGATGCAATGATGGAGAATAAGTTATGGAAAAAGCGCCCTTCCTGATTGTGGAACAACCCTATGATATCGCCATTAAACAGGTAACGCAGCAGATACGCAGCCTCGGTTTGCAAATCACCATGACTTTTGACTTGCAGGAGGCGCGACATGCTCATACCGATTGCACCTGCCCTCATCATGGAACGGAACAGTGCAGCTGCCAACTGGTTGTCATCCTGGTCTATGGGCACGGGCCCAGACCTGCCACCCTGATTGCCCACGGGCATGAGGGAAAAACCTGGTTTTCTTTTGTTGACACTCCCCAACAGCACGCGAGCCAGCAAATGGAAACGCTGCTTTTGCGCACGCTCACACCGCCGGCAAACTCGCATTCTCCGATGGATTCAGAATATGCAAGGTGAAGAGCGGGCGGAAATGATCCAGCGTTTGCGTGTGGTAGGGGAGAGTTTGTGCTCCATCCATGCCCTGCTCCAAGCGGGCGCGCCCTGTGGCCAGGTACTCCACCAACTCTGCACGGTTCAGGCTGAACTGCAGGCGCTAAAAATCCGGATGCTCAACTGCCAGATAAATGCCAGTAAGAACATCATCCAGTTCAACCCATCTGCTAACGACCGCCTGGCCGAACTTCACCGTTTATTTGACCTGTACAACACGCTGATTCAATCTACCTGATTTCAAGGAGATATTCCTGTGTCCAAATCTACACTCAATTTATCTCTCCCCATTTCCGGGATGACGTGCGCATCCTGCGTGGCACACGTGGAGGGCGCTTTGAAGGAACTGCCGGGTACTTCCAATGTTGTCGTTAATCTTGCCACCGCCAAAGCCAGCCTGGAATATGATCCTCAACTGGTGAAACTGCCGGACTTGCAGCGAGCAGTGGCGGATGTTGGGTACGCTGTTCCAACATTTGAACTGACCCTGGATGTGCGCGGCATGACCTGCGCTTCATGCGTGGATCACGTAGAGGGGGCGTTCAAAGAGCTGTCGGGGATCCAGGAAGCCGTCGTCAACCTGGGGTTGAACACAGCTCGCGTGACTTATATCCCCGGCGTAGTGACGCCCGCAGCAATGAAACGCGCTGTGCGTGATGTCGGCTATGAAGCAGTTGAGCGCAGCGCCGGGGCAGATGCGCTTGACCGGGAACGCCAGGCGCGGGAAGAAGAAATCAAACGCCAGGGGCGCAACCTGCTCATTGCCGGAATCATCGGCCTGGTGGTTATGATTGGGACGTTCTACGACATGCTCGGCCCGTTAAAGCCTTTTGTCCCCCAATTTCTGTCCTACAAGTGGGTCATCGGACTGCTCACCACCCCGATTGTACTAGGGCCGGGACGACAGTTCTTTACCAATTCCTGGCGCGGTTTGAAACACGGTGTCACGGATATGAACCTGCTCTACGCCACCGGGATTGGGGCTGCTTATGGCATCGCCGTCATCAACACCCTGTTTCCCAAAGCAGGGTTTGGCGGCGAAGGCGCTACTTTTTTTGAAAGCGCTGCGCTGCTGACGGCCTTCATCATCCTGGGGCGCTGGCTGGAAGCCCTGACACGCGGGCGCACCTCAGAAGCCATTCGCAAACTGATGAAGTTGCAGCCCAAGGTTGCCCGTGTGATTCGGGACGGCAAGGAAGAAGAAATTCCGGCGGACGAAGTGGAAATGAACGACCTGATTTTAGTGCGCCCCGGCGAGGGCATCCCGGTGGACGGCCTGGTATCGGAGGGCTATTCCGCAGTGGACGAGTCCATGCTGACCGGTGAAAGCCTGCCAGTCGAAAAGAAAGCCGGAGATAACGTCATCGGCGGTACGTTGAACAAAACGGGAGCCTTCAAATTCAAGGCCACACGCGTGGGCAAGGATACCGCCCTGGCGCAGATCATCAAGTTGGTGGAGGATGCCCAGGCCAGCAAAGCGCCCATCCAAAAACTGGCCGACTGGGTGGCCGGGCACTTTATTCTTGGCGTACACGTTCTGGCGCTGTTGGTATTCGTTTTCTGGTTCTTTGCCGGGTACCAACTGTTCTTTGACCCGAATTCCAGTTTCATCATGTCCCCGTACAAACTGGGCGAGATTGGCGTCTTTGGCTTTTCGCTGCTGCTCTCCGTAACGGTTCTGGTCATCTCCTGCCCGTGCGCGGTGGGGCTGGCAACACCCAGCGCCATGATGGCTGGCACCGGCAAGGCCGCCGAATACGGTGTGCTGTTCAAGGGCGCGGAGGCCATCGAGAATGCCAGCAAGTTGCAGACGATTGTTTTCGACAAGACCGGGACACTGACACGTGGAGAACCGTCGGTGACAGATGTAATTTCTCAAGATGGGCTGGAACGTTCACAGGCTGAAATCCTGCGCCTGGCCGCCATCGCCGAGAAAAATTCGGAACACCCGCTTGGCGAGGCGATTGTGCATGGCGCTGAAACGCGCAGGCTGCCGCTGGTTGATGCAGAATCCTTTAATTCCATCCCCGGTCACGGCATCGAGGCCAGGGCAGAGGGACGCACCATCCTGCTGGGAAATCGCAAATTGATGCGCGAGCGCCGTGTGGATTTTGAGCCGCTCATGTCGAAAGCAGAGAAGCTCGAAGCGGATGGGAAAACGGTCATGTTCATTGCCGTGGACGGACAGCCTGCCGGGCTGATTGCTGTGGCCGATACGCTCAAGGAACATGCCGCCGAAGCCATCCAACGCCTGCACAAAATGGGCATCGAAACTGCGATGATCACCGGCGACAACCGCCGCACGGCTGAGGCCATCGCCCGGCAGGTTGGCATTGACCGCGTCCTGGCTGAAGTCCTGCCGCAGGACAAGGCCGAGGAAGTTAAAAAACTTCAGGCCCTGGGCAAAAAGGTTGCGATGGTTGGTGATGGTGTCAATGATGCGCCTGCCCTGGCAAAGGCTGATGTGGGCATGGCGATTGGTTCCGGCACCGATGTGGCCAAAGAGACCGGCCATGTCATTCTCATCAAGGATGATATCCGCGATGTGGTGGTCGTACTTGAAATTGCCCGTGCAACGATGAACAAGGTCAAGCAAAACCTGTTCTGGGCATTCATCTACAACACGCTTGGCATCCCTCTTGCTGCAGGTTTGTTCTACCCGTTCGTCGCGCTTATCATCAGCCCCGAACTGGCTGGCCTGTTTATGGCAATCAGTTCGATTACAGTCACACTGAATACCCTGCTGCTAAAAGGTTTCAGGCCTTCCATCTGGCGCTCAGGCAAACTTCTGGGTGCGAATGCTGAAATGTCCCAGCTCCCGGCAGGAGCAGGCAGCGATTGACAAAAGCAGGGCAGTGACATTCCATAACAACATCCGATGGAAATAATTAATGGTAAGGAGGTCAACCGTGGAAGCTGAACAAAAAAAGATTGAAAGGATAATGTCACGCAGAAGTGCGCGGAACTATCTGCTGTGCTCCGCCCTGCTGGTGGTCTTGCTAACCCTGGCAGCCTGCTCCCCTCAAGTCCCTGCCTCCACGCAGGTGGCTCCCACTCCTGTCAAAGCCACCGTTGAAATTCAGCCCTCGATTACTCCGCCCACTCTTCCTAAGGGAAACAAGGCTGACAGTCCAGCTGTTCGCAGTTACCGCGCCTTGCTTATGCTCGAAACTTCTGCTGACTTGATGTTGGCCGTCATCGAGAAAATCCAAAACGGGGAAATCTCTCAGGGTGATTCTTCGGCCATTTCTCCCTACACTAAATCTTTTTCGGTCGCCGTTGAAGCTCTCAGCCAGGCGTCTCCGCCGGCTGAGTTGGAAGACCCTTGGAATCAAGTAATGATGGCTGCTCAACAATATAACCAGGCATATACAATGCTTAACTTGGGAATGCCGATTTCGTCTAAAAACCTGGGTTATCTGATAGATACTCGCAAGCTTCTGAGCATAGATCAGCAAATGGTAGAGGTATATCTGAAGCAGAGCGGTCTGGGACCAGATTTTTTCGTTGCCCAACAGCAAGCGGTGGATCAACATCTCCAACAGTTGTATGGAGACCAGCCAGTACCCGCTCTTCAGCCCTGAAGCCAGGCAGGTATTCTTCTTCGACTACGCTCACAGCTTCGGTGAAAAAACAATAAACAAGGAAAATTCAAATGGAACAAACTTCAATAGACCAACGGATAGCGCGTCGTAGCGCTCTTATCTATTTGCCGCTTTCAACGGGCGCTGCTCTGGCGTTTCTACTGGCCGCAAATTTGATAGGCAACTACACGCTGGTGGCGAAAATCAGCGGAACGGTATGGGTGGCAATTCTCAGCCTGATTGTTTCAATGCCAATCGTTACATCACAAGTCAAACGTAAGGTCAGAAAATAGGAGCAGCCCATGTTTATTTGAATGCCATCTGGAAAAATTCCCAATTCTTTCCAGATGGTTATCTCGTGGATTAGGAAAATATTTCTCAAAAGTGAAGGCGGTCTGTATCATGGTTTTAAGGTGCTGGCACCAGGATGAATAACAAAGAGACGGACGATCTTTCAATCCAGGAACTGCGCTACCTCCTGCTGGATAAACGCCGGGTAGCGCGCAGAGATCGTCTGGACCGCTTTCGCTGCACCGGTAAGGTGATGGCAATCATCCCTATGCAGAACATTGGGATCAGCATGGATCGCACGGCGAGAATCCCCAGTAATCCCCAACGTCATGGTTGGTTGGATCGCGCCCTTTCGTTTGTGGAAATCCTTGCCATTGTTGGGCTGATTGGCATAGCCTTGAATGGCCTGTCCATCCTGAAAACGCTTAATAGTGAAGTGGCGGAATCTTTTCAACAACCCACGCTTATGCCTACTCCAGTAATCCGGGCTGTGGTGTTGCCTGAGGGCCACACGCCTCCCAACGGGCCGAATGGTGCGCAGCCAAACGAGGCAGAGATCCCGGAACATTTGCGCCCGTTGGCGCAATCGTTTGCCAATGTACCCATCCCCACTCCGGCCAGCCACCAGGCCGTCCGCATCCAGATTCCCGCCATTAACGTGGATGCCCCCGTTGTGCAAGGCGATGGTTGGGAGCAGCTTAAGAAGGGCGTCGCCCAACACCTCGGCACCCCGAATCCGGGCGAGAACGGGAACATTGTTCTTTCTGGTCACAACGACATCTTTGGTGAAGTCTTCCGAGACCTTGACAGGCTCCAACCTGGTGATACAGTTATCCTTTTTACAAGCCGGCGGCAGTACACCTACGTCATTACTGGCACAAAGATTGTCGAGCCTACAGCAGTGGAAGTGATGGACCCTACGCCAAATGCCACGGTGACCCTTATATCCTGCCACCCATACCTTGTGGATAATCACCGGATCGTTGTCTCGGCAGTTTTACAAAATCCCTAGGAGATATAGAATGATCAGCGAGTCTTTGCCCACCCCTATTCAACCATTTGCACCTAAACAACCACGCCGCAAGATTGATATTGCCCGAAAAGCATTCCTTCTTCTGATCGTTTTTATCGCTGGGTTTGGCGGGGGGTATTTTACCGGGAGACAGTCCATGCCGACGACTGAATCGCAATCCGATAACAAGGCAATGGTGGATGCTAATGAAATCTACCCGCCAGAAGGCTATACAATCTCTGCTGTATTTGGAGACATAGGCCCGCAGTTGCTGGCGGCTGGCGCAATTGATTTACCCCAATTCATAGAAATTTATAAACAAGCAGGGCAGCCGCTCACTGATGAGCAACTCGCCATCCTGACAAAAGGGAGTAATGCCCCCATTATGATTAACCAGGAGAATGCCTATTTTCTGCTCAATCTTTTCTGGGCGTTTGGCCTGACAAATCAAAACCCCATCCTGACCGAAGGGCTTATGATGTCTCAAGGGAAAGACAAGGCCGGTAATTTTGCATCCACAGGTGGTTGGACAATTGGAGTAAAGCCCCCTATGGAATTATATGCCAGTACTGCGATTGTTCACCTGACCGAAGAACAACAGGCGCGGCTGTTGAAAGTTGCCTCGGCTGTCTACCGTCCCTGCTGTGACAACCCGACCCACTTCCCCGATTGTAATCATGGCATGGCGATGCTGGGGGTGCTGGAGTTGATGGCCGCTCAAAATGCAAGCGAGGCGGATATGTTTAATGCGGCCAAATATATCAATGCCTACTGGTTTCCTCAGCAGACATTGGAAATTGCCACATTCTTGAAAGCCACCCAAAAGGTCGGTTTTGCTGAGGTAGATGCGTCTCAGTTGGTGGGTCGCCAGTATTCTTCGGGATCAGGTTTCAGGAGAGTATATCAGTGGCTGGGTGAAAATGGCTTATTGGAACAGGCTCCTAATCGCGGCGGTAGTTGCGGCGTGCAATAAATAGACAGACTCGATATGAAACGCATCATCATAAATTCACTGGCAATGTTTGCTGTCGGATATTTACTTTTAACCACACAAACTACTAAGGTGAAGGCAAGTGCATCATCTGATGATGAAGATTCTGCCGGTGATTCACACTGGATATTCAATTGGGCCAAAGAAGGCGACTGGGTGTATGTTCACGACCCCAGCGGCGCGACTCCCACCGACCCGGCAAAATATGGCCAGGGTGGGGCATAAATAATATCGCTTTGAAACGTTCCGTTGCGAACAATAAAATCTAGGTATAATCGGGCGAAGTCGATAAATTAGACCAAGGACAATATTCAAAACATGAACATTCAATTGTGCACATGTATCAGGCGGGGACTGTAACCGCCGCCTGATGAAATCCTAATATCTTACGGTCAACTGCCACAGGCGGCAGATAGACACCCCGCACTTTGCAGGATGCTTGTTGCGTGTTTGTCTGCTGTCTTTGTTTAAGCAGTTGACCCTTTGTTTTTAATAACCATTACCTACCCAGGAGAAATTAGAATGACATCCCCAATTCTCTCTACATCTGACACATTGAGAGTCTATGACGATATATTACAAACCATCGGAAAAACCCCTCTTGTTCGTCTAAACCGTTTGGGACGTGGCTTACCCTGCCCGATTTATGCCAAAGTTGAGTTTTTCAACCCGGGCGGTTCGATAAAAGACCGGATCGCCTTGAGTATCATCAAAGAAGCCGAACGCAGCGGGCGGCTGAAACCTGGCGGCACCATTGTCGAGGCTACCTCAGGCAATACCGGTCTGGGGCTGGCAATTGTCAGCACCAAAAAAGGCTACAAAACCATCTTTGTCCTGCCTGACAAGATGAGCCAGGAAAAAATCCAACTTTTACGGGCTTTTGGTGCGAAGGTGGTTATCACCCCCACCGCCGTCGCCCCCGAAGATCCGCGATCCTATTACAGCGTCGCCAAACGCCTGGTGGCTGAGACGCCTAACGCAATTCTGGCCAATCAATACCATAACCCCGAAAACCCGCGCAGTCACTATCTGACAACCGGCCCGGAAATCTGGGAGCAAACCGGCGGGCTTGTCACCGATGTGGTGGCCGGGATGGGCACGGGGGGTACGATCAGCGGGGTGGGGCGTTATCTCAAAGAGCAGAATCCGGATATTTGCATCGTGGGCGCAGACCCAGTCGGGTCGTTGTTGTTGGAGATCTGGCAACAGGGCCGCATCCCCGAAGATGCGCATCCAAAAACCTATAAGGTGGAAGGAATCGGCGAGGATTTCCTGCCAACGACCCTCGATTTGTCGCTTATTGACCACATCGTTCGCGTTGGGGACAAAGAATCCTTCCTGTGGGCGCGCCGCCTGGTCAAAGAAGAAGGCATTTTTACCGGAGGCTCCTCCGGTTCCGCTCTGGCGGCTGCCATTCGTTATGCACAACAGCTGCCCCCCGATCGACTGGTGGTGGTCATCCTGCCCGATTCCGGGTCCCGTTATCTCTCGAAGTTCTATGATGACCAGTGGATGCGCGACAACGGCTTCCTATCCACAAAATGGAGCGAATCCTCGCTCGGCGACATCCTGGCAGCCAAACCGGTTCAAGGATTGATTACCACTCGCATCAACGATCGCATGACCGATGTGATTGCCCAGATGAAACTGCACGATATTTCGCAGATGCCCGTACTATATCCGGATGGCAAATTGGGAGGTGTAGTGACAGAAGTAAGCCTGCTCAAGCATATGCTGGAGAGCAAACATACCCATTCGCCTGATGAGACTATCAGCGAAGTTGTCGCATCACCCCCGACAGTTTTCCCGGTGGATACACCGGTCGAGATGGTCCTGCCGGTCATCATGGAGGGGCAGGCTGTGCTGGTGACAGAGCAGGACAATCCAGTCGGCATCCTGACCAAAATAGATGTGCTGGATTACATCGCCCAGGGGATTTAGGAGAACCTGCAAATGAAATTCGAGACCCTTTCCATTCATGCCGGACAGGAACCGGACCCTACCACCGGGGCGGTGATGACGCCCATCTACCAGACCTCCACCTACGTCCAGGATGGGGTCGGAAAGCATCGCGGATACGAATATTCGCGCACCGGCAACCCGACCCGCGCCGCCCTCGAAGCCTGTCTGGCTGAACTGGAGGCCGGTCAATTCGGCCTTGCCTATGCATCCGGCCTGGCTGCGACGGACAATGTTTTACGCCTGTTTGCACCGGGTGACCATATTCTGGCAGGTAATGACGTTTATGGCGGCACCTTCCGGTTGTTCGAGCGCGTCTTCCGCCCCTACGGGTTGGATTTTTCCTATGTCGATACCACCGACCTGGAACAGGTGCAGGCCAACCTGCGCCCCAATACCCGCCTGATCTGGTTGGAAACGCCTTCCAATCCACTCCTGCGGGTGAGCGATATTTCTGCCATTGCCGAGATTACCCACCAGCAGAGTAACCCGCCGCTTCTAGCAGTTGATAATACTTTTGCCACGCCTTACTTGCAGCGCCCGTTGACCCTGGGAGCCGACCTTGTCGTCCATTCTACAACCAAATATCTGGGCGGGCACTCCGATGTCATTGGCGGTGCGGTGATTGGCGCTGACCTTCAATTACGGGAGCGCCTGGCTTTCCTGCAAAATGCGATTGGAGCTGTACCCGGGCCTTTGGATTGTTTCCTGGTCCTGCGCGGCATCAAAACCCTGGCGGTGCGTCTGGATCGCCAGGCTGAAAATGCAGCCACAATTGCCGATTTTTTGGCGACTCACTCCAAAGTGGCGCAGGTTTTGTATCCTTTTCACCCCTCCCACCCGCAGGTTGACCTTGCACGCCGCCAGATGCGCTCGGGCGGAGGAATGGTCTCGTTTATTCTGCATGGCGGGGAGGCAGCCGCTCGCAAGGTGGTGGAAAGTACCCACATTTTCGCTCTGGCCGAATCGCTAGGGGGCGTGGAGTCGCTGATTGAACTCCCCGCCGCCATGACCCACGCTTCGGTCGCCAACACACCACTGGCAGTTGACCTTGGCCTGGTGCGCCTTTCGGCTGGCATCGAGCACATCGACGATTTGCTGGCAGATTTGAAGGCAGCTTTGCAGTAAAAAGTATCTGAGGAAGGTAAAAGTGCGGTACGCTTGGTAGTTCAACTCAGCGTGCCGCGCTTTTAGTTAACGTTTGGTTAAAATATTTTGACAGCCGTCCCGTAGCCCCTTCGGTCAACTTTGGCTGGGGTTTCAAACTCGTTAGGTGGAGACACTGGGCGTGCCCAACGGAACAACCACCTGGCTTCTGCAGGTCGCATATTCACGCAGCCGCGACTCATGGGAACGCCGAAATTATCATGCCAATAGGTACCG
>JBGOXG010000134.1:0-6469 GCA_041479025.1 Anaerolineae bacterium | reverse complement strand
GCCACCAAAAGCTGCTCCCCAAAAATTATGAGGCTTTGCGACGTGGTTATGAGGAGGCCAGGAAACAAGTTCCTGTAACGGCATAGCAGTTATGGATTGTGACAAGGTATCACATCAGCCCGCCCGGTTAATAAGGCGGGCTGATGATTTACCGGCGTTACACTGCGTGTATAATCTTTCCATGCCCGACCCGCTTTCCCTCCTGACGGAAATCAATCTCGACGATCTGGTTAATTCCATTGGATGGCAGGGGAATCCCTGGCTGGAAAAAGTGCTGCGGGTCATTTTCCATGGTGCTGCGAATAAATTTGCCCGCCAGATGATCGAGTTCGATAGCATGGCAGCCAGGACCGGCCTGGCAGCTGCTTCACGCCAACTGGTGAATAGATACGTTCAGGACATCCGTGTGTTCGGCGGCGAAAACCTCCCGGCAGCCGGTCCGATATTGGTGCTGTCCAACCACCCCGGCATGACCGATGCACTGTGTCTTTTTTCAGCAATCAACCGGTCTGATCTGCGAGTCATTGCCCTGGATCGCCCATTTCTGCAATCTCTTCCCAATATCAGCCAGCACCTGTTCTTCGTTGGCGAACATCCGTCCGAGCGGATGAGCGCCGTAAAGAAAGCGGCGATGCACCTCCACAATGGCGGCGCTGTGTTGACATTCCCCGCCGGGAGGATCGAGCCTGACCCGGATGTCTACCCCGGCGCGCTGGAATCCCTCAACGACTGGACGGATTCCGCTGGGGTGTTCATGCGGTTCGCCCCGGAGACAAGGATCGTCCCGGTGCTGGTGCGAAAGGTGCTCTGGGATAAAGTTGTGAAGAATCCGATCACAAAATTTAAACATGACCGCGCTGAGCGCGAGAAACTGGGTGCGGCATTTCAATTATTGGCTCAGGTGATGCTCGATCTTCACCCTTTGGAAGTGAAGGTGCAGTTCAGCAAGCCATTGACGTTGTCAGAAATTGGGTCAAACGAGTTACCCATCATCCACGCAGCGGTGATGGCGCGGATGCGCACCCTTATCATGAATCCCCCTTTGAGTGAAGGCATATCAATCCTTTGAGTTCAAAACGAGTTTTGGGTTTTGGGATTAATTTCTTACAGAGTACTGCGTAAATATTTGAACGCAAATCGTCGTTTTTACCTGCTTTTTAGCCGTTTCAGTTCAGAAATTTATTCAAAGAGCAGTAGAGGTTTGGTTTGAGAGCCTGGCTGGTAAGAATTTTCTGGTTAACTTTACTGATCGGGTTGCTGATCTGGGCATTGCTTGCTGCCCCGCTGGCAGAGATGTGGGCGTCCCTCAAACAACTCCATCTTTGGCAGATTGGCGTTCTTATTCTGATCAATGTATTCATTTTTGCAATGATCACCATGCGGTGGTGGTTCATTGTCAGAGCTGAGGCTAAAAAAATCCCCTTTTTACCGCTGCTCGGTTACCGGCTGGCTGCGTTCGGGCTGAGTTATTTTACCCTGGGTCCCCAAATAGGGGGCGAACCACTGCAGATCCATTTTCTTCAGAAGGACTTTCACCTGTCCTATCCCAGGGCAACGTCTGCGGTGATCATGGACAAATTATTGGAGTTGCTGGTCAATTTTCTTTTCCTGGCTGCAGGGATATTCACCGTCATCAGGGCTGGTATGCTCTCCTTAACCGGCACGCAGCTGGTCGGGGGTCTGTTCCCCCTGGGGATGGTCATGCTGTTCCCACCTGTCCACATTGCCCTGCTTTATCGCGGAAAATATCCCATTTCAGCAGTAGCACACGCGATTCAAAACCGTACCGGCAGTAAAAAAATTATCCGCCTTCTAATCGTCTCCGAGCACATGGCAGGGGCATTCACCCGCCGTCACTTAGGGGCGATGCTGGCAGCCATTGCTGTCTCAGTAGTGACCTGGTTAGGAATGTGGGTGGAGTACTGGCTGATGGCACACTACATCCTGATTGATATGACCTTCTGGCAGGCGCTGGCGGGGTTGACGGCGGTACGGGTCGCATTTCTGATGCCGCTGCCTGGCGGGTTGGGGGCATTGGAGGCCAGCCAGGTGTTTGCGTTGGGCGCAATGGGATATCCACCCGCTGCCGGATTAACCATGTGTTTGCTGATGCGGGGGCGGGATATGCTGCTGGGCGGGTTGGGTCTTCTGCGAGCGGGTAAATTATAAAGATCAATAGGCCTCTTTTACTTTGGGTATAACAATTTGATTTATAATTACGACAATTAAGGTAACAAAACGCAACTTTTTGGCCTGCCCCGCATCAAAAAAACAGGTCAAAAAATATAAGCCGATCGCTACGCGCATCTGATCGGATTAGCACGATGGCAAGTTACAAATAATAGAGGATAATACTATGAAGACTGAACTCACCCTCAAGAGACAGGTTGCCGCCCGCATCCCCACCCGGCACGGCACATTCCAATTGATGCTTTTCACCAATAATTTTGACAACAAAGAACATCTGGCTTTCGTGATGGGCGATGTGAAAGACAAAGAGAATGTACTCCTGCGCGTCCACTCGGAGTGCTTTACCGGAGATATCATGGGTTCCCTGCGCTGCGACTGCGGCGAACAACTGGACGCTGCCATGGCAACCATTGCCAAAGCGGGGCAAGGTGTGATCCTTTACCTGCGACAGGAAGGCCGCGGCATCGGCCTGGCGGATAAATTGCGTGCTTACAATCTGCAGGATCAAGGGCTCGATACGGTGGAGGCTAACCTGCGGCTGGGTCATAAACCCGATGAGCGCGATTATACGGTCGCCGCATTGATGATCCGCGACCTGGGGATAAAGAGCATCAACCTGGTCACGAACAACCCGCAGAAGATCAACGATCTGAGGCAGCTAGGTGTGACAGTGCGCCGCCGTGTGCCGGTGGAAGTCCCCGCTCGGCCTGAAAACCTGTACTACTTACAGACGAAAATGCAGCGCATGGATCACATGCTCGACCTGGATATGGTCCTGCCCAGTTCCATCTCCCAAAATGCTTGACACCTGGCTCGAGGAATCCTCTGCCCGTTTGCGCCGGGAGACTCATCCGTTCGTAACCCTGAGTTACGCGCAAAGCCTGGATGGGAGCATCACCCTGCAAAAGGGCACGCCGCTGGCTTTAAGTGGCATGGAATCGATGCGAATGACACACCGCTTGCGCGTTGCTCACGATGCCATCATCGTGGGGATCGGGACGATCGAATCAGACGACCCCCAGCTTACTGTGCGCTATGCAGAGGGTGAATCCCCAATCCCTGTGATCCTCGATTCTCACTTGAGAACTTCAGTCGAGGCGAGGATTTTCCATCACCCCAAAAAACCAATCCTCGCCTGTCTGGAAGATGATGCAGAATCGAAAAGGGCACAGGCACTGGCCCGGGCGGGTGCCACCATTCTGCCAGTTCCTGGCGCTAGAGATGGGCATGTATCCCTTCCGGATCTATTGAGCGCCCTTCTTCAGCGAGGCATCAAATCTGTGATGGTGGAAGGCGGTGCGACGGTCATCGCTGCATTTCTTCGGCAGGGCCTGGTCGACCGTGCCGTTTTGACGATTGCTCCCGTTTTTGTCGGCGGCTTGAAAGCACTCGAAAATCCAGTAGGCACACCAGTAAACGAATTATTAAAACTTAAGAATGCCCAAGTTGAACCTGTTGGGAATGATTTCGTGATCTTTGGTGAACTTGACAGGTAGAGCAGGGATTCCCTTCTCTGCCTGTTTTGTAATCTAACCTATTGGTGAAAAAATGAACAGGAAAATGCTAATCAGTATCGGCATCGCCGTCCTATCCGTAGTCACAGCACTCATCCATCTATCACTATTCCCGGATATCATGTTCACCCTCAATGGATTGGGGTATCTCGGGCTGGCAGCGGCAGTGCTACTGCCCATCCCTTTCCTAGCCAGATATAAAAAGCCGATCTGGTGGCTTTTCTTTGGCTACACCCTGCTGACCATGCTCCTGTGGGTTGTAATGGGTGAAAAGACCTTTGTGCCGGGGACCAGTTCAGCCTTGGGATATTATGCGACGGGCATCGAACTGTTACTGGCTGTCATGCTCTGGTTCGAAAAACTGTAACCCTCAAACCGGTTCAAGAGGGTAAAATTAAAGTCAATGACAACGCGACGATCGCTTTATTTCACCTCGCCGCGGCAGGTCGAAGTCCGCGAGGAAATGCTCCCAGATCCCGCACCGGATGAAGTGCTGGTGGAAACCATCTGCTCCGCCATCAGTCCCGGCACGGAGATGCTTGTTTACCGCGACGAATTCCCCAATTTACCAGTTGATACACACATCGAATCATTACCAGGGACATTTTCATACCCGCTCTGCTACGGTTATGCCAATATCGGGCGCATTAAAGCATTCGGTAAGCAGGTAAACAATGACTGGGGAAACCACATCGTCTTCTCGTTCCAACCCCACACATCTCATTTTCTCGCCAGACCCAAATCCCTGCTGCTTGTTCCGATGGAATTGGAACCGGAAACTGCCGCCTTCCTCCCCAACATGGAAACTGCCGTCAACATTGTTCAGGATGCTGTTCCGATGTTAGGCGAGCGGGTGATGGTATTCGGGCAGGGTATCATTGGCCTGCTGACGACCTCCCTGCTCACGGATTTTCCACTCGCGACATTGATCACAGCTGACCGGTTTATGCTGCGTCGGAATGCTTCGCTTGCTCTTGGCATCCAGGCCTCCCTCGACCCCGGCGACTCTCAATTTCATGCAGCGGCCAGGTCCAACTTAAAACAAGGCGCGGATTTATCCATTGAACTCTCCGGCTCCCCCGCCGCGTTGAACGATGCAATTGCCCTGACCGCCTTCAGTGGGCGAATCGTCATTGGCTCCTGGTACGGTGAAAAACCCAATCAGCTTGATTTGGGAGGCACCTTTCACCGCTCGCGTATCAAACTCATTTCCAGCCAGGTCAGCAGCATTGCCCCTGAATTGACCGGTCGCTGGGATAGAGCCCGTCGCTTTGAGGTTGCCTGGGACGCCATCCGCCGCATCAAACCCCAAAAGTGGATCACGCACCGATTTTCACTGGACCAAGCCAAAGAGGCATATCGCCTGCTCGATGAAACTCCTGCCGAAGCCATTCAAGTGATGCTCACCTATTCCTGAACTGTTTCCCATTATTATTTACATGAAATCAGTGGGTTAAAACATTGGCTGCCGTTATAAAGCCTATTAAAGGGTACTGTCCCATCACAGCTGATTTCAGTGTTGTCTATTGGATTATAATCACCATGATTTAAGGCCAGGTGTGGGATGTCACCGACTAAGACACAACAAGTGTCCATTTCCAATCGTTCTTCACTTACCCGGTATGCGTGGCTATCGATCGCGGCAGCCATAGCCACCATTATCCTGAAAACAGGCGCTTACCTGTTGACCGGTTCGATCGGTTTGCTGTCGGATGCGGTTGAATCGATCGTCAACCTGGTTGGCGCAGTAATGGCATTGTGGATGCTGACCATCGCTGCCCGCCCGCCTGATGACAGCCATATGTTCGGTCACAGCAAAGCCGAGTACTTTTCCAGCGGTGTGGAGGGAGTACTGATCCTTATCGCTGCGGGTGCCATTGCCATTGCCGCCATCCAGCGACTATATGATCCCCAGCCGCTGGAACAACTGGGGATTGGTCTGGCGGTTTCTGTCAGCGCCTCGGTCATCAATTTTGTGGTGTCACGCGTTTTATTGACCGCCGGAAAAAAACATAATTCCATCACGCTCGAAGCGGACGCCCAGCATTTGATGACCGATGTATGGACTTCCGTTGCGGTCATAGGCGGTGTGGTCGTTGTAGCGCTGACCGGTTGGCTGCGTCTCGACCCGATCGTCGCCTTGATTGTCTCAGGAAACATCGTCTGGACGGGCATTAATCTTATGCGCCGGTCTATCGAAGGTCTGATGGACATTGTGCTCCCGGACCACGACCATGTTGCCATCGAAAAAGTAATGGTTGAATACCGCAAGAAAGGTGTGGAATTCCATGCATTGCGGACGAGGCAGGCGGCAGCCCGCCGTTTCGTCTCGGTGCACATGCTGGTGCCCGGTGAATGGAAGGTACACGATGCACACCATGTCGCGGAAGATTTCGAGCATGATATCCGCGACGCACTGGGAGAGGCGGTAGTTGCCACGCATCTCGAACCGATCGAAGATGAGATCTCCATGGATGATATCCATCTCGACCGGTAATGATCGAATGTCGGGAAATTAAAATTAAAAGTACCGAGGATGAAAATATCCTCGGTACTTTTTCATTAAGTCGCCGGATCAATTTCGCATCAAAGCGATGCGATAAGGATAAAGCGTGGCAGACATAACTCCCTCCATTACAGCGGGGTCGTTTTCCATAATGCTTCGCGCGTCCGCTTCACTCGCCGCCTCAAAGATGGCGATGCCGAAGGTGGATTCATCATTGTTCTGGGTACGCCCGACCAGGATCATCACCCCTTTTTCGGTC
>JBGOXG010000026.1:0-20773 GCA_041479025.1 Anaerolineae bacterium | reverse complement strand
GCCATCCACTCGTAACGTCATATTGGTTACTCCCTATCAGGCGTTTTGTTTGCGGAAGAAAATTCGCATACTTGGCGTCGCCTGTTATTTTGGCTTTGCTCCGCTCTTGTGGATGGCAGGGATCGAGAAACAGAAAAACAATTTTCTACAACATCATTTTCATCACAGTTTGGTTCTCTCCCTGCTGATTTTCTTTGTTCTGATAGCCACTGCTATAACAGACGCCTTGAGTTATGGTTTTGCTGTCTTTCTCTGGAATCCCTCTCCAAATGATCTTATTGCAATAAGATGGCTGATTCGGTTGTTTGATTATACTGGCAACATCATTGCGCTTGCTTGGGTAATTGTCTGGATATTTAATGTGATAAGCGCCTGGCGCGGTCAGTCGCCACAAATTCCCATCCTTTCTAATATTGCCCATCGTAAAAGCTGGATGAAGTTCTCACTAGGTTGGACGATTTTTGTCCGAATCGCATTCGTTCTCCTCATCCTCGTGGCGGCACATGGCGCGCTGATGACTATAAATCCAAACAAACCTCCGCAGGTTTATATCCTGTATACGGTCGGCGGTTACATCCCCGCGGAAGCATTATGGGCAACTTATACTCCTCCTCATTGGGCATTTAGCTTGTTTTTCTATCCCATTATCACTGCCGCCTCTATCCACTGGGGTAATGGAAGCGTTGCCATTGAACCGCTTTCTAATGTCACGTTCAAGGAAGCCATACAGAATGGACGCTTTGTCTTTGTGGCTTCACATGGGGGTCAAGAAGGGGGAAGTTTTACCTACTCCTTTATCCCTTATCGAGGCTTTTCGCCCTCCGACCTTCAGCCGGGAGACGCAGGGCCACAACTTCGCTATGTCTATTTTGCCGCTTGTTACGCTGGTTATCGTGAATCAGATTGGAGACAAGCCCTGGCTCCGGCAGATGTGCAGACGTACGCCCGTGTTTCTTATGTGGAAGAACATTTGCTTTGGGTATGGTTAAAAGGGGCCAAAGTTATTTTTGATATGGATTAACACCTCTCGCAAACTGGGATGATTTTGAACAATCTTTGTCTTTCGAAAGTGGGAAATGATTCACAGCGATAACTAAAAAGGACTCTCAGGTTTCAAGCCTGAGGGTCCTTCTAAAATATCAGGTTGCCTGTATATCGGGTAAAATTAAGCCAGGAAAAGGGTCACTATGTCAAAATTCACTGGCTATCGCTGTTCATTATGTGGGACTGAGTACCTGCCCGGGCAGGTCACTTATACCTGCCTGGTGGATGGTGGTAATCTGGATGTTGTCCTGGATTACGATGCGTTGCGGAAAAAATATCAGGTGGATGATATCACCTGCCGGGATGATCCATCGCTCTGGCGTTATCTTCCCCTGTTGCCAGTAGCCAGCCCCAATGCGGAACAGACTCCCCTCAGCCAGGCGGGTGGAACTCCGGTCTATGCTCTGACCCGACTGGCGGAAAAGCTTGGGTTAGAGAATTTATGGCTGAAGGACGAATCGCGCAATCCTACAGCTTCCTTCAAAGACCGCGCCAGTGCGATCGTCGTGGCGCGCGCCCGTGAGATTAAGGCAGAAGTGGTAGTGACCGCCTCCACCGGTAATGCTGGCGCGGCACTGGCCGGGATGGCCGCTGCGGTGGGTCAGAAGGCGATCATTTTTGCCCCTAAAACTGCTCCGCAAGCGAAGGTCGCCCAGTTGCTTATCTTCGGGGCGAAAGTAATGCTGGTTGACGGCACTTATGATGATGCCTTTGATTTGACCATCAAGGCGGCGGATGAGTTCGGCTGGTATTGCCGAAATACAGGCTACAATCCCTTCACGGCGGAAGGCAAGAAGACTGCTGCGTTGGAAATCTGGGAATGGTGGCTGTCGAAGCAGGATGAATCCAAAAGGACCCAGCAGACGATCACCATTTTCGTCTCTGTCGGGGATGGAAATATCATTTCCGGAATCCACAAGGGATTCAAGGATCTGCTTGCCCTGGGATGGATTGAGCAAATGCCGCGCATCATGGGCGTTCAGGCGGAGGGTTCTGCCGCCATCGCCAATGCTTTTCACGCCGGGACGGAACGCATTACGCCGGTCTCTGCGACCACGATCGCGGACAGTATCTCGGTGGACCTGCCGCGTGACGGAGTCCGCGCTGTTCGGGCGGTCAAAGAAACTGGCGGGACTTACGTCACCGTCAGCGATGATGAAATCGTTTCGGCGATTGGCGAACTCGGCAGGGTGGGGGTGTTTGCAGAACCTGCCGGGGCGGCGGCATATGCTGGTGTGGTCAAAGCGGCAGGTTCCGGGGTCATTGGCGCGGCTGATCCTGTCCTCGTTATAAACACCGGTTCAGGGTTGAAAGATATCCGCGCAGCCATGCAGGCAGTACCTTCTGCTCCCGTCATAAAGCCAACGCTTGAGGATTTGAAACGAGCATTATGAACGAGAAATGGAGCCAGCCTGCACGTTACTTTGTAATCAGCCTGTTGGTTTTTCTGGTTTTGTTGTTTTTGTTTTATGTCCGCGACTTGTTGCGGCCGCTTATTACAGCTGGCTTTGTGGCGTACCTGCTAAGCCCGGTGGTAGCATATTTTTCACGCCTCACAAAACTTTCCCGCAAGGTTTCCGGGAACATTGTTTATTTCGTCGCCCTGGCTTTAATGATCGGACTGATCTCATCGATTATTCCTGTGATGATCAGCCAGGAGAAAGCCATTGCGGAGGCATTCTCGATGGTTGTTGAGCAGGTGGAACCTGTGCTGGTGACCCCGGTGGTCATTGGTCCTATTACAATAAATCTGGGATTGATCATACCGGCCATCCAGAAGGTATTTACTCAGGCGGCCAACCCGGTGCTGCAGGATGCTGTTCGTTATGTTGAAAATATCACACGCAATGCGGTCTATGTTTTGTTAATCGTTGTTGTCACATATTATTTCATGACGGACTGGGCTGAAATCCGTGAATGGTTGCTAGGTCTAGCGCCGGAAAATTCCCGTCATGACATTCGTCATCTTTACTGGAATATTCGTTCAGTGTGGTTGAATTACCTGCGCGGGCAGATTGTGCTGATGCTTATCGTTGGGATGGTGTTCACGATCATTTACTTGCTGATCGGACTTCCCGGAGCGATCATCGTTGGCGCGCTTACCGGTTTGTTAACCTTGATCCCGGATGTGGGTCCGTTGATCGGGACTATCGTTGCGGTGATTGTCGCATTGCTCAAAGGTTCAACTTATTTACCAATATCAAACTTATTTTTTGCGTTGCTGGTCATTGCGACTTATGGGGTTCTGATCGCCATTAAGAACGTTTGGCTGAGGCCCTTCATTATGGGACGCAGCGTGCGGATGCATGAAGGGCTGGTGTTTGTGGGGATTTTAGGAGCAGTCATTTATGAGGGTATTCTCGGTGCGTTGATCGTGGTGCCGGTGATGGCTTCAATAGGGGTGCTCGGGCGTTATATTCGCAGTCGCATGCTTGGGATCCCCCCTTTTCCGGATCATAAAATTGAAGAAGGCCAAACATCGGATGAATCGCTCCCCGAGATCACCCGCATGCATCCCAAGCAAAAAACCAATACTCCGAAAACTGTGAAGGCAGCCAAATGAACATCACTTACTCAATCATCGCACCAATTTATAATGAATATGAGAACATCCCGGAATTGTACCGGCGTGTCTCAGAAGTGATGGACTCAACGGGCGAACCGTGGGAATTCATCCTTGTGGACGATGGCTGCATCGATGGTTCCACCGATCGTATCCGCGAACTGGCTGCCAAAGACAAGCGGGTGCGCCCGGTGATCTTCGCCCGTAATTTCGGCCACCAGATTGCAGTCACCGCTGGAATGGATTACGCGCGCGGGGATGCCATCGTTATCATCGATGCCGACCTGCAGGATCCGCCTGAAGTGATCCTCGAGTTAGGGAAAAAGTGGAAAGAAGGCTATGAAGTAGTATACGCCGTGCGTGTCGAGCGCGAAGGCGAGACTAAATTTAAACTGTGGACTGCCGCGCTGTTTTATCGCCTTATTTACCGCATCACCGATGTCAAAATCCCCTTGGACACGGGCGACTTCCGTCTGATAGACCGCAAAGTAGTAGACGTGTTGAACAGTATGCGCGAGAAACATCGTTTCCTGCGCGGGATGGGAGCCTGGGTGGGATTCAAGCAGACTGGCGTCGAATATAAACGTGCTGCCCGTTTTTCCGGTGAGACCAAATATCCACTCAAGAAAATGCTCAGGTTGGCGCTCAACGCCATCACCGGCTTTTCCTACTTCCCGCTGCAGCTGGCAACTTACTTCGGTTTTATCTCAGCGGGGGTTGCCATCCTGTCGATACCGGTCATCGTGATTTTACGCCTGGCAGGCGCCACGCATTTCTTTGAAGGGCAGACTACCACACTGGTCGCGGTGCTCTTCCTGGGTGGCGTCCAGTTGATCTCCTTGGGCATCCTGGGCGAGTACATCGGGCGCATTTACGATGAAGCCAAAGGCAGACCGCTTTACATCGTGCGCGAAGAGCCGCAGGAAAAATAAGCAAAGTACAGGGGCGACCGACTGGGTCGCCCCTGATTAATTGGGGGAAAATTCTATTTTGAGCACCGTGTACCTGTCACCCCGCAGTCTGCTCACCAACGCAAAGAGCATTTTCTGAAATCCATACTTTTTTCCGAGCAGGCTGTCCACATGCCTGTCGGTTTCCGGATCCGTCATTTCCATTGCCCGGGCAAGCACCCAACCCCCCACGGGCGTTTCGTCTGCCTTGCAGGGCGCGACCTGGACCTGGCTGTTTTTGCGGATGCGTTTGACTTTCCCTGATCCATCTCCGCTGCGGACATAAAGAATCTCGCCATCCTGGACAAACCAGACGGGTGTCTTAACCCCTTGCCCGTTCTTGCGGAATGATTCGATGTTTGAGAAATTTTGATTGTTAAACTGGTTATGCATTTCTAACATTCTAATCTCCGATCGTCCGCTTCTTAAACTTTATTTCAAGGACGGTATATTTCTCGCCTCTTGCGATGGCATTGGCCTCATAAATTTTCGGCTGCTTTCCATATTTGGCAGACAGCAGGTCTGCGACTTTGGCATACGTGCCTGCATCGCCGAGTTCCCGCGCCAGTGCAGGGACCCACTCTCCGAGCGGTTCACCGTTCGAACCGCATGGCATGATCTCGACTTGAGGCTTGTTGTGAGCGCGTTTGACCTTGCCCGAATTGGCGATCGTACGGATGTAAAGGGTATCGCCATCTTGGACGAACCAGACCGGCGTTGGCACACCTTCCCCGTTCTTGCGGAATGTCTGCAGGTTTAGAAAATCTTGATTGTTAAATTGTCCCAGCGATTTATTCATTTGATTCTCCAGTAGCGTTTTTTCCATAGGGTCACCAAACGAGCCCCAGGGTTGGCAAGACAGATGATCGCCATGATCATCCCCATCCTTTTGGTGGAAGCTAAACACGATTTAGGTTTATCAACCTTGCGGAAGGTTTTGGCTTCCGCAAGGTTATTTAATTGGAGATTATAATGCGACTGCTATGGATTGTTCCCTTTCTGTTTCTCACTTTTCTGATCGGTTGTGACCCCATGCCCGATTCTGTGCACTAGCAAGAAAAAAACACTGGAAAAACATTCCGTTATCTCGCGCGTGGCGATTCATACACGATAGGGGAGAGCGTCCCCGAGAGTGAGCGTTTCCCTGTGCAACTTGCCGGATTATTGAAAGCCCAGGGTGGTAATGTGGATGTGGAAATAATCGCCCGTACGGCTGGACGACAGATGAACTCTGGCAGGGTATCGAGGCGGTCCACTCCCAGCCGCCATACGACCTCGTTTCGCTGCTCATCCGAGTCAACAATCAATGCCGCGGACGGGATATTCCAGAATACCGTGAGCAATTTCGTTTCCTGCTTGACCAAGCGCTGATGGTGACCCTGACAGAGGCATCGTCCTCTCCATCCGGGATTGGGGCGTGACCCCTTTCGCACAGGGCGGCTCCAAATCCCTGCAGCAGGTGGCGGTGGAGATCGATGCATTTAATGCCATAAACCGGGAATTGGCTGAAGAGGCCGGCGTTCATCATATCGACGTGACTCCCATTTCCCGCCTGGCAGCCAATGGCTTGTCATTGGTTGCATTGGATGGTTTGCACCTGTCTGGCAAAATGTATACGGAATGGGCAAGGCTCTCTCTGCCTGCTGCCTTGTCGGCGCTTGGGGCAGCTAAATAAAGAGATAGGTGTACAGGCAGGACTGAATTCTTTTGGGGGATATAATCAAACTACGCTATGACTCAATAAACCCGGTGAGGATTATTTATGAAATACAACTTCGATCTGATCACTTCCCGCCGCCGGACCAACTCGGTTAAATGGACTCATTATCCTGAGGATGTCCTCCCGTTGTGGGTGGCGGATATGGATTTCCCTGCTCCGCCGGTAATCCTTGAAGCGCTTCATCAGGCCATCACGCATGGTGTGCTGGGTTATGACTTCCCGACAAAAACCCTGCTGGAAACTGTTGCGGGTCGTATGGAAAAATTTTACGGCTGGCAGGTAGACCCGCAAGCAGTCGTCGCCATTCCCGGACTGGTCAGCGGATTCAATGCAGCCGCATGGATGCTGTGCGAACCGGGGGACGGGTATCTCATCCAACCACCCGTCTACATGCCGTTCAATGACCTGCAGCAGAATCATGGCTTTATCCGCCAGGAAGCTCCTCTCACCCGGATCGTCGAGGGGAGCAGGTTACGCTACCAGGTGGATTGGGATTCCTTTCGGGCAGGTTTCAATTCGTTAGGCAGCAAGACCCGCATGTTCCTTTTGTGCAATCCGCATAATCCCACCGGACAAATCTACGCACGGGACGAGTTGGCGCAAATGGCTGGGATTTGTCAGGAAAAGAACGTGGTCATTGTTTCGGATGAGATCCACAGTGAATTACTACTTGGCGGTTGCCAGCATACCCCGCTCGCCACATTATCTTCAGAAATTGCTGACCGCACTATAACCCTGGTTGCGCCCTCCAAGACATTCAATGTGCCGGGATTGTTCTGCGGCTTTGCGATCATCCCGGATACTGACCTGCGTGAAAAATATAAGAAAATGGTGGAGCGCATGACCCTGCACGTTTCCAGCCTCGGCCTGATTGCGGCACAGGCGGCATTCTCCGGTGCGTGCGATGACTGGCTGGCTGAATTGCGGGTCTATCTGACTGCCAACCGCGATTTTGTGGTGGATTATGTCGAACAGAATATGCCCGGCCTGCGTACGACTGTGCCCGATGCCACTTACCTGACCTGGTTTGATTGCTCCGATCTGAAACTTTCCCAGCCCTACCGGTTTTTCCTGGAGAACGCGAAAGTTGCCCTCAACGATGGCATACCGTTCGGGACAGGGGGCAAGGGATTCGTCCGCTTCAACTTCGGTACTACGCGCAGTCTTACGACGGAAGGACTTGAGCGAATGAAAAATGCGATTGATTCATATGAACCTGAGTGACATCATTCACCGCAACATGGACCTCCAGCCCTGGGAGGAAGGGGAAAAAATTCCCTGGAATGACCCGGCGTTCAGCCGCCGCATGCTCAAAGAACACCTTACACAGGGGCACGACGCTGCCAGCCGGCGCACCTCCAAAGTAAAAAAACATGTGGATTGGATTCATCGGACTGTCCTGGAAGGGCGACCTTCCCGCATCCTCGACCTCGGCTGTGGACCCGGGCTGTATACCTCGCGCCTTGCCGCCCTCGGGCATGTGTGCCGTGGCATCGACTTTTCCCCCGCTTCGATAGAATACGCAACGAAACATTCCCATTCGGGGGTTTCATACACGCTGGCTGATGTCCGCACTGCTGATTACGGCGGGGGATACGACCTGGTCATGTTCATCTATGGCGAACTCAATGTATTTAGACTCACGGACACCCGTGCCATTCTGCAAAAAGCCCAGGCAGCTCTCAACCCGGGCGGCAGGCTTCTACTCGAAATCTCCACGTATGACGCGGTCGAGCAGACTGGCAACCAGCCTGCCACGTGGTATTCCTCTTCAGGGGGTCTCTTCGCAGACACACCACACCTGTGCCTGATGGAATCGTTCTGGGATGAGGCGCAATCGGTTGCCACGGAGCGATATCTTATCGTGGTGGCCGCCACAGGTGTGGTAAGCCGGTATGCTGCCTCCTCTCAGGCTTATGATGCCGACGCAATACAGTCGCTGCTGAATGAAGTGGGGTTCAGGGAAGTTTACTTCCACCCATCCCTGACAGGTAAAGAGGAAACCGGCGTTTATGATTTCATGGTGATCGTTGCGCGGAAATAAAACCCGGAAAGAAACATAAACGGGGTGGACTTAGGGTGTCCACCCCGATTTTTCATAAAAAGGGCGGATGGGGGTCACCCATCCGCCAGAAAACGAACCTTATTACTGAGGAAAGAGCGGGAGAATACCATTGTTCGTGGTGGTTGACGTCTGGGGTGTGGCCGAAAGCCTTGCGCCAGGATCGGTTCACCCGGTCTTTCCTCTGATGTGTATTACTTCCATTTTTTCGATGTGCACCTCCTTTACTGAACGGAAGTGATTACTGAATTCATCATACAACAAATTCCTGCGCGATACATTAAAAATAACATGCACTTCTGCAAAGGAATGTCTGTACAAATTGTTTTAGAGCCAGTTTGAATTACGCCCATGCGACTATAATCATTTTATGGAAACTTTTCCGTTAAGAAGAGGTGAGATCATGCACTTCAAACATATGTTAATTATTTTTATGACCATATTGGCGACTTATGGGTGTTCCATACCAGGCCAGACGGCCAATCCCTCGGCGGCTCCAGCCGCGACTGCGATATTGACTCTGGCGCCATTCCAAACAGAGACGATGCCGCCATCCCCACCTGAATCGCCATCGATTACCCCGACGGAAACGGCAGCATCCAGCCCGACGCCATTTGTTCCGTTCACCGCTTCGGTCTGGGCGGATAACGTCAATGTCCGGACAAATCCCGGATATCTATTTCCCGCGCTCAGGCTTCTGGCGAAAGGAACGACTCTAACCGTCCTTGGTAAAGCACCCGGTGGTGAGTGGATGTATGCCCGGACGCCGGATGGCAAATCGGGATGGGTGTTTACCCAGTTGATCCAGAGCGATGTCGATTTACAGGCAGTCCCTGTCATTGAACCGCAGGATGTTCAGCTCATCAAAGGGCGGGTGGTGGACTCAATGGGCATACCTATTCAGGGGATTGGATTTGCCGTCGTACAAGGCACCGGCGACCGTCCTCCGACAAATACTGTATCAACCGATGCCAACGGTGAATTTTATTCCTTCATGCCGTTGACCGCTCGCGATCAATGGACTGTGACTTACAATGCCATCGCCTGCAAGAGCAATGTCTGGACAGATGATTCCTGCAGTTACTACAAGGCTGCATACAGGGGATTGGTGGACCCTCAATCGGCGACCGTTTCCCTCCCACAGACCGAGGTGCTGGTGTTTACCTGGAAATAACAATGTAGTCCCCGGCATATTTCCGATAAATCTTGAGAAGCTCCATAAATAAATAAAGGCGGATGGGGAATTCCATCCGCCTATCGTACTATATTCATTTTTCCGGAGAAAGCACGGGATGAACCACTTTATCGTCGTGGTGGACGTCTGGCATCAAACCAACTGCCGGGGTTAATTCACCCGATCTTTCTCCCTCTGTGCTTCGGTTCCATATTTTCGATATTGAACCTCCTTCTGTGACTGGTTGCAGCCACTGATAATAGGATACTGAAATCAGCTTATAAATACATTAAAAAGAACCTACAAATTTCCGACGGGATTCCTACGCAGCGTTGGAAACCGTGAATACCCGGCGTGAGTTTATGGTACGTTTCTCGAGAAGAAATTCATTATTTAGCCTGTCTCTGCCCTTGGCGGGGATATACGAATGCAAGGACGAGCAGGATTATGGCAACGATGAAGGATACTGTAATCATGATATCGATTTTCCCCTGGGCGATAAATTCTCCGATGATATCAAAAAGGGCAAGGGCAATCACCAGATTAATTGCCCAATTCTTTCTGGCAAACACCCCCCACAGACTCAACATAAAAAGGATCGCCACCATTGCTCCGGTAATCATCAACAGGTCCGCATCCACTGCAACCGTTGACCTGATGTCGCCAATATCCGAATAGAATGCGATGGTGACAAAGAGGTGTTGGATGATTTTTTCAACAATCAAAATTATCAATACATACCAAATCCAGCTTCTTCTTGTTTTTTGAATTTCGTTCATATCCCCGGTAAGCTTCATTATCAACGATCCGCAGGGTTTTTTTCATTAGTGATCATAAAAATCGCTTCCTGATATGTGCTTTATCCCTTTTCGGTTTCTGCCTTCGGGTCAGGCACCATACTAAATATATGACGGAAACCATCTCGTCGGTTCTGATGGAAGAAGTAAGTCATTTTCACCAGGGGACCATGATTTTAATGCAACTTCAGATTCACGATGGTGAATCCTGCTTTGAGTTTGGGGATCATGACACCTATGGGGTTTAATGAATCACCGGGATTTGTTGGCAGGAATATGCGCTTGCTTTATCAGATGGCATGGATCGCTCGCGCCCACCTGCATGCTCGATAGGCGTTCAGCGGAGCGGATTCCGATTGGAGAATTGAAAGAGCTGCGCGAGAATTACCCGGTTTGTCCCAGCAGATAGTTTTGCAGCCCCATCTGGCTGATTTGATCCTGCTGTGCTTCCAGCCAATCCAGGTGGGTTTCCTCGTCGGTCAGGTTCGCGTCAATCAATTCGCGTGAACCGTTGTCACCCAATTCGAGGCAGAGGCGGATGCCGTCGTTATATGCTTTGATCGCTCCCGATTCTGCTTTCCAGTCGTTTTTGAGCTGACCATCCACTGTCGCGCCGATTTTTATCTTTTTGAGTTCGCTGACGACGGGAGTTCCTTCAAGGAACAGAATTCGGGCAATTAATTTCTCTGCGTGTTTCATCTCATCAATGGCACGCTTTTCTATCGCAGCGTGGAGTTTGCCATACCCCCAGTTAGCGCACATCTCGGAATGGACAATGTATTGGTTGACGGCGGTTAATTCATCCGCGAGGAAGTCGTTTAGTATAGCGATGATTTTTTCGTTGCCTTTCATGGGAATCTCCTTTGAGTAAATGATGAGACAGCAGCTATCCTGATTTATTGTATACCAGATTGAATTTGTTATACAAATCGAATCCGTCTAACTTGGGCTTTGCCACACCTGGTTTTGCGATCACATTCCTCTGGCAGGTTTTTCTGTGGGATTTTGAAGCTGTCTGAGCCCCTCTCGGTAGACGGGTTGCATGAGCAGCGGTATCAGAATATCGGCATTGAAGTAAGCTATCCAATTTAAGGGGGTCTTTGGCTGCTTCCCCTGAGGCAATGGTCTTGTATCTGGCAGGATCACATCGGCAATCGTGAAACCCTCTCCTTCTGCCTGTGCGCGCTCGGCGATAACTTGACCGCTGGCATTGACCACCTTGCAGCCCGGGATCATGTCACAGGACATTAGCATCTTACCCGCTTGGGGTAGAATCCTTGCCAACCGGGGGGCGAATAGAACCAGACTCCATCCAAGCGCGGCGCCTCGGGGAATCTTGGTTTGAATATGACCTGACCCTACCGTATGGACCGTCGGTACGCCGAGCCACGCGGTTTGCTGGTTGAGCATATCCCCAAATATTCGCCTGCCAGAATCCTTGAGGGATCCGATCAGCGGACCAAAATCATCCAGGGTCACCTGGCTTCCATCTGGAAAGTGGTAGGTGGGATTCGTACCATCGGGGGGACAGCTGGCAATCACCATCATGTCCACTTGCCCGGCATATGCTTTCCACAAATGGCGATGCCCGATATCCCAGCAGATCATCATCCCCATATCGCCCAGGTCAGTGTGAGCCACGGTCATCCCGCGCCGCTCGCGAAAATACCCGCGCTCCCAGGCCCAGGGATAATTCTTGTCGTAGCGCCAAATCTGTCCTCTCGAGCTGAAAAGCAGCAGAGCGTTGTAGATTTCACCCTGTTCAAGAAGCATCATGGATCCGGCGAGGTGGATGCCCAACCGGGCGGCGCTTTTCCTCATCCAGTCAGAGGTGATTCCGTCGATGGGCTCAGCCAGACGGTAATTCCCATCCGCATAGGAATACCCCGAGTTGAACAGTTCAGGTAAAACCACCAATTGTGCGCCTGCCTGTGCCGCTTGAGTAATGAGATGTTCTGCACGGTCCAGGCGATCTGCGACGGAGGCTGGATTTGCATCCATTTGCACTGCGGCTACTTTGACTGTTCTGGGCATCGTGTATCTTTCCGAAATATAGGGAGGCAGCTCAATTAGGAGGTTGGCCAGGTGGCACTCTCAACCAGTCGGGTATCCCGGATGAACCGCAGAACCTCTTCCGGTTGGCGCGTCGAAAAAGCGATATCCCGGACAAGACCTTTCTTTCGCTTGAGCGCGATGACCACTCGGGGATATTCCAGAAAATTGAACATGGCACGATATCTTCCATGCATGGGCGAGAAATGGATTCCCGCGCCGCCGATCCTCCAGAGCGAAGTATCGTCGAGGAAACAATTCTCCACATTATTCAGAGGCATCGTCCAGATGAAGAGTCCAAAGCGCAATTCGAGCAACTCGGGTGACAACCGAAGGATGAGTGTTCGATAATTTAGCGAATAGAACAAGAAGAAAATAAATAGGAAGAAGAAGATGCCAGACAATAAGCTGAAACCGATTGCATTCACACGCCAAATGGATAGCAGGAGGAAGAGCAGTGTGAGCGACAGGAAGAGTGCTTCTGTTCGGCTTGAGGAGATCTGCTCATTGTAATTGGAGCTGTCCTTCAAAACGTTCTCCTTTTACTGGAGCAGGAGCGGACGGAGGCTCTCCGCCCACGCGCGGATGGCGTTCCAATCGCGATGATCACCCTTCGGAAAAATGCCAAAGGCGACAGTCACACGCAGGAGCAGGGTATCCAGAGTCAGCGGCAGTTTGCTGAAGTCCAGCATCCCGGCAAAGAGGCCTTCGCTGACCGGCGTTACCAGGGCGCGCACCGGCGCGACCCACGACGACACGACCTCGTGATATTTATCTGCGCCCGGCATCGCCAGCGTAATGCACACCGTAAACTCAGCGAAGGGCTTTTGCGCCAATGTCGCCCGATGCGTCTCTATGAATTGCATCGCCTCCGGCAGCCATTTTGATTTGCGGATCGCGCTGCCCGCCACCACCGCCCGATAGGGAGTCAAGTCCTTCACATCTTTCATCGGCATCACATCCACCTGCGCGCCGTTTTCCGCCAGAGTCTGGCCGATGGCTTCAGCGACGCCGGCAGTGGAACCAGCCCGGCTGGCATAGGTAACCAGGATTTTATTTGTCATCTTTTTATCCTTGTCATATGGGGTGTCTTTCATGTCAGCACCTGGCTGATCACCAGAGAGAGAATGGTATTAATCATGATAGCAGAATAATAGAATTTTCCGATACTTTTGGCTTTGATTTCATGATTTTCTTCGACGACGACGAAATCCAGCCAGCTTTGTTTCCACTTTTTGGTCTTGGCGCGATAAATAAAATGGACGATGGCGCTTAGGAACAAAAACATTGCAATGAATAGCAGGGTGGTTTTGAAACTGAACAGGAAATAGTAACCTGCCAGAAATCCCAACAGGATAAATACTTTTAATATCTTATACCACTTTGGTTGTAACGAATGGGATTTGATGAAGTTCAGATCTTCCCTGAGTTCATCGAATAGTTTGGACATTTTATCTCCTGTCTGTGTGCCCAATCCCAGCGCCCTGTGGCCTGTGTGAATGATACAACGCCTCGATGCGGCAATCTCAAGTGAAACGGGCATCTGATTTCCGGGTGCGGATTTGACCCTTTACCTGTTCCAGCCATCCTATCCGAACATCATGATTGCTCTCAAACTCAGGCACATAGGGTTTGATATCCAGAAGAGGGGTTTCATTGAGCACATCGACTCGCTCAACAAAGATAAAGTTGTTTTCAATACGCACAAGTTCCACCAGGGAAAGACCGATTGGATTTGGGCGGCTGGGTGCACGAGTGGCAAAAATACCATGCGGCTCTTTATCGAGAAAGGGGGTCACAATCAAATTTGACCGGCGCATCTTATGGAAGTGATAAAGGAGATAAATATGGGAGAAGCCTTCCAAATCCTTCAGTCCGTCAGCAAATTCTGGGAAAATCTCGACGACCCCCGACCCGCTTACATCACTTGTCGGCTGGATGGGCATATCTTCCAGATTATTGAAAGGGCTATGTATAACGCCTATCGGTCTATAGATCACTTCCATAAGCTTATAACCTTGTTTCTATGATTGAGATTAGCCGCGATGGCTGATCTTGAAACCGCTTTGCATGAATGGTCTGGCGAACGACCGGTGTCCGCGCAGCACCCTGAGGGATACTCCCTGGCGGGGGCAGCTCAGCGTCCGCAAAAAGCTTGGGAGGCGAGGCGGGGTTTGGCAGATAAAAGCTAAAAGGCGTAAATGCCTTCGGTGTAGAATCCCTTAAAGTGTGGGCAATGCCTGCACCCGCCCGCCTTCATAGCCTGGTTATATCCTGCCAACGGCTTCGGCGCTTTGACTGATTGAATGATTTCCTCAGGCATTTTTTCCTCCACCAGCGGAATGTAGTAATTTTCAAGACTACTGAAGTATTTCTCCTGCTCACTCATACGCGGCCATATCGAGCCGCGCCGTTAGGCGACAAGCCGCCGACACCCTAGCCGTCATCCTTTGGGTCGAGGCCGGTCATCTCAGCGCAAAGCGCCAGCAAGATGTGACCATTGCTTAATAAGCCGTATCTTGTCCGAAAGCTGACCTTGTCATCCCGTATGACAAACACATCCACCGGCATTCTACCCATTTTTTCCTGGCTGATACCATACTCTTTGACATCTTTCCAGGCGATACGATTTCCTCCATCCATCTCAGTGATGCCCTGCGCATCGACCGAAAATCCCGAAAAGGCAAACGAGAAATTGGTGAGGGTTTTACCCGCAGGCCTTTTCTCGAAAGGGTTCAAACCTTTGAAAAGGACGCTAGAGCCATTCAGGATGGCGGCTTTTATCTGCGGCAGCATTCGCTGCAAAGTTTGTTCTTGAATCTCTTGCGCGACTTCATCAACGCCCTCGATGCTGAGACCGAATTCAATCACCTCACCGTTTTTCTTTGTAATGCGGCATGCGCTCTCTTGTATGTAAGAGTCAATCTCGTCCCATGTTGTCATGAAATCCCTGCCGCGCCTCCGATATATCAAACCGTTTTCATATAGACTTAAAGAAACTCCGCCCAGGCGAAACAACTGGTAGATTCCCACAATCATGGGGGAGGCGACAAAAAGACCAAGGATTGAAATACCGATCCTGGTGGTCAGGGATTCATTCGATTCGAAAATTGCGGGCAGCCAGCAGACCGAAGCCATTCCCGCGCTGATGCATATCAGAAAGATGAGTTGTTTGACTCTCGCAAAGGATAATTTATATTCTTTGACCAGCCTTCCAAGCTCTGAAGGATTGGTTGTTGTGTGGTCACTCATAAAGGTTGCCTATAAAGGTGACTGTTGCCTTCCTGCCAGAGAAAGGACAGCGAACGAGAACAGCTCCATGGTATTCTGTCCAATCCCAGATACATCCAACGTATAAATTTATTGTGGAGGCAGCGGCATAAGCCAGCGCCGGTAAAGCCTCCCAACGGTTGAGCACAGAGGCGCGCTTCAGCGCGTCCTTTGGGGCGAATTCTCAACCGTAACATCTTCACGCAATTGAGCTAAAACTGTGTCAACGTCCGTCACCCATGAGAAACCAAAAGCAAGATTGAGCAGGCTCGCCATATGCATCTCCTCGGTGATGCTCCCCGTCCCATCAGCGAGAAAAAATACCCGGAAATCTCGGAAATAGGCATCACGGGCAGTGGATTCGCAGCACAGGTTGGTCATTACCCCCGCAATCACCATATCTTCCACCTTGAGACAGCGTAATACTGTTTCCAGGTCGGTGTTGTAAAAAGCCGAGTAACGGTGTTTAAAAATCACCTTCTCATGGTGTTCCGGAAATAAATCCTGGTGGACTTCACTTTCCGGGCTTCCCTCCAGACACATGCCATCCCACCACCAACCCATGATTCCGGCGTCGAGGCGATCAGGATGATGCACATGCCTCGTGAATATCACAGGACGATCTGCTTGCCGGAATGCATGAATGGCCTTTTTCAGCTTTGGGAGAATTGCGAGGCCGCCGCACGTAAATGTGGGGGAAGCAGGATCCAGAAAAAAACGCTGCATGTCTATTATAAGGAGTGCGGCTTTATCCCTGTTCAGCTGCATAGGGTGTGTATTGAACGGAGCAACGTGTTTCAACCATTTTTTCCCTTTAGCTGTAATGGTGTCCTGCGTAACATAGGGTCCCATAGAAATTCGCTCCTGATGATTGTTTTGCCCAACGGTTTGCGCCCGCGCAGCGCAGCATCCCGCGCGAAGCCTGCCTGAAGGGTACGAAGGGGAAAGGGGCACTGCTTGCCCGCACCTTGCCGTAGGCACAGGTGAGCGTAGTATAAACCCAATTTAGTGTCGCGAATCCCACCAGTCGGGTGCAAGCGGTTGTTGAGCCGCCCACCGTAGTGAGACTCCACCGCTTTAATCAGCCCCTCATTGACCAGGCTATGTACGTTGGCAGAGGTGCAGGCGGAAATGGGGCAGGTCACAAATATTTCGCTCACTTACCCCAACTTAAGCGCATAACAAAGGTTGAAGATCTTCCCAGGGACGAGGCCTGACCATTGCTGCGACGGGCGCTTGTCCGCCACTTGGAATCCCATCTTTTCGTAAAGTCTGCCGGCCGCCGTGTTCAGGCTCGTTGTCTTCAGGTGAACGCCCGGAACCCCGAGTTGACGCAGCTGTCTCAGATATGCCTCGATCAGCCGTCGGCCTAGCCCCTGTCTGCGCCAAGCCGCCTGAATGTTGAGGTGCAGGTGAGAGGGATACTGCGCCGTATCCACACGCAGGATTTCGCCGCCCAGCGCACCTCGCGCCAGTCTCCAAGTGTATCGCCAAGTACGTTTTTCAATTTTGTATTTTCCCCGCAGTATTCCACAAGTTGCAGCGGGGAGGATTTTCTTCAGCCACAGGCGGTGCTGGGCTGATGTGTCCACACAGCCCAGCGGAAGCCCACCACCTGATCCCCGGCGCAGGCCACCCAGCCATGTTCGGATTCCAGGTCGGTGTAGTAACGATAGAAAACATCCCAGAACAGCCTTCGGTCATCCAAGTAGATTTCCAGTGGCTCTCCGAAGAAGGCGGTCTCGGCCGCGATGCGCAACACAGCCTGGCGGTCGGGGTGTTCATAAGATCGGATGGTGACGTCGGGCATTTCTCCCATCATTTTCCAGGCACGGGTGCGGGCGCGATATTCACCTGCTGCCAGGCAATCTGGTCAAGGATGCCGACTCCGATCTCTTCGACATTCGCCCCGACAAACACCAGCCAGGGATCGCCCAGATCGGAAAGGGGCACCTCGGCGCAAAAGTAAGGTCCATTTAGTTTGATACGCGTCACATTCGATGGGCCACGATTCACGAATTTATGGTGAACGATGCCCTGTGGGCTGACCGACAGGAGGTGCAGCCGGTAAATCAGAAGTGGGTCAGTCTTTGAGCGCACCTGTCCGCAGACGATCAGGGAGTTCTGTGGTGTCCGGGCGGCGTAAACAGCCGTAAGGTCCGCGGCGGCGACGGCGGTCCGTGTGAAGACATCCAGTACCGGGTCTTTCTGGATAACGTCAATGGAGTGGCCGTGTGCGTCTTGCCAGGTATCTGGCTTCAAGGGATCACCGGCAGCCAGGTCGGCGAGCGCAGCCGGCTGCGGCTGGGCAAAGACTTCGTTGGCGCGGATGAAGCTGAACAGCAACTTGTGCAATAGCGGCAACTGGCTCTTATACTGATAAACCGCAAGCGATTTTCGAATCACCTCCTCTTGGTCCAGGTCCAGGCGGAACCACGAAGAGGGATCGAGCTCGTATAACGTCAAGGGGGGCAGGAGGTTCTGCGTCGGCAGCAGCCCCCTGGGGTTTGGGAAGTCGGACCGGTGCACCAGGTAGGCGTACATATCAGGGTGGAAAGTCGGGTTTTTCTGCTCTTGCAGTGCAACGGCCAGCCGGGTGAAGGCGCTTAGCCCCCAGTGGTCTGGATGCAAGTCGTCAGGGTGGGGGTAGATCACCAGGTCCGGCTGGTAAGTGGACAGGATGGCACTCAAGTCAGCCAGTAAATTTTCACCGGCATAAACGGAGTCCGGGTTGTAGGTGAGCGGATACGGACTGCGGCTACCGGCGGTGAAAGGTGAGCGGTAGGGATTGTTCGCCGACCAGTTGGTATCCCATAGCCTGGCTGTCCCGCGGTCGGGATAACCGAGGAAGGACACCTGCTCGGGTTTAAGCCCCAGGACTTGCATGGCTGCCAGCGATTCCTGCTGGCGCAATTTCCCCATGCGAATATAATCGGCATGGGTTGGATAGACGCGGTGGAAATCCCCCATCGTGGCAAACAAGTAGCCGTCGCCGTTGGTCGCGATCACCACCTGGACCTCCATGCCAGCCCGCAAAGCCGATTGGATGAGCCCGGCCGAGCCCAGTGTTTCGTCATCGCAGTGCGGAGCAAGAATCAAAACACGCTGGTGGCCATCCAGAGACAGCGGGGTTAGGTTGGTCAGGCTGGGGGTCCCTTTGACGTCGGCATGGGTGTAATACGCCATAGCCGCCGCGATAACGACAGGAATAAAAACAACCAGCCCAAGCACAACTCGCCTTCGCCTCATGGTTCCTCATTTTCTTCAGGTAATGAAGTCAGCCGTTACAGAAGCGCAACAACTGGCATGTTCATCTTTAGCACCGCGCCCCATACATACGCGCCCAACGGCTTGGTTCACCTGCTGCGGTTCGGCGGTCGAACTGAAGCCAATTATAAGACCGAAATCCCGCCAGCCTTGACCGCCCGTTGGCTGAGGCGCGATGCGCCGAGTCGGGTGGGAGTGGTTGTTGGGCGAACATACATTAATATAAACCTACCATCTCTTTTTCAATCACGCCGGAACCCCCTTTTTTGGTCGATGGATAACGAATACAAATAACATAAAACTCACTCAAATTGGAACTATTTATCAAAGATGGCCGTCATTAGGATACGAAGAAAATGCAAAGGAGTTTGAAAATGAAGAAAACCGCATCGTTCCTAACTTTTATCGTGATGGATATGCTGATTGTATCAGCTTGTGCGCAACAACAACCTGACCAGGCCGGTTCGGTAACGCCGGAGGTCGAACCAGTAGGGACTGCCATATCAAGCGGAACTATCGGTGAAATTACACCAGAGCCACCTACCAGTACGCCAAACGAACCCGCGGCTGGTGGGCAAAAAATCGTCACGCTGGATGACCAGGGCAAGACGATTAACTTGGCTGTTGGCGAAGCCTTTCTGCTCAAATTAGGTGATGTATATACTTGGGAGGTTAACATCAGCGATCAGAATGTGTTGAGCCGGGTGAAGAATATCACGGTGGTGCGCGGGGCTCAGGGAGTCTACGACGCACGCCAAGCTGGAACTGTTACGTTGAGCGCAACGGGTGATCCACAATGCCGCCAGTCACAACCGCCATGCGGAATGCCGTCCATTCAGTTCAAGATTACAGTTGTAGTAAAGTAAGGAGAATGAATCCAGGGTTGGCATGTGCTATCAACGCGCCAACCCTGGCGATTTGCGGTAACCAGCAGCTATGAACCCTTTGAAACCCACTATCTATAAACACATTGCATAACGAGTTAAGAACAAACACCCAACGACTGGCGTTAGCCGCGCCTATGGTTGTTTTCTGCCCTGTCTGTCATGTAGTAAGTGGTGTACTCGCAGAACTTCCGAGAGATAACTGATTTCGATGGAAATTGAAGTGGATGACGGGATAATGGAAAAGCTTCTCAAGCGTCATGAATTCGCTGAAATTGGAGTCCCATTTGGTCGGATAATACATTCCGCGTTCCCACTCCTCATTATTGATCGAAGCAACTTTTGTCATCAGCGAAGCATAGACGCGGTCATATAGATTCCCAATGCGCTGGTACGTAAAGACTTTGCCTTGCATTCGAGCGCCCAGTGCATTGAACCAATTAAAGGGTCCAGTGGAGATGTCCAACAGCCAGGCAAATGGTTTAGACGAACCTTTGGGTAAACGTCCCCATATGCGCGCCATCGGTAGAAGAACGTTCAGGATGATGAACCCAAAGAGTATGTGTGCCAGGATTTCACCGTTCGTCCAGCCTGGGTTGAGACTTTGTCTGTGTAAATCTTCTTCTGATAATGAATCAAGAACGGCATGAAATGAAGAACGTGTTGATTCGAGTTCGGAGCGTATGGATTTCGCTACCTGGTTGTCGTTAGTTGATGTCATGGAAATTCGAACTCCTTTTGACCCACGGCGCCAAGGTAAACAAAATGCACGTTGCACGAACGGAACTGCCAACGGTTTGCGATATCATCCTCGAAGCGCAGCGAAGGGGAAGGCGGTCTGCTGGTGTTGGGCAAGCCTTCGGGAAGCAACCTCGTATGCTCCTTTCGTGACTTTTCCAGGGCTTCTTCGGGTGTCCAGTTACCCGCTTTGACTTTCTCAGCGGCGTACTCTGGAACACTCTCGGCCAGGAAAGCCTGGAACTCCTCTTC
>JBGOXG010000005.1:0-42091 GCA_041479025.1 Anaerolineae bacterium | reverse complement strand
CGCCTGAACAGAACCATCAGAACGGAAGACCTCGCCTTTCAGGGTTACCACACGATGCGCGCCAGATGCTTTCAGCAAACGCCGGGCGCTCGAACGGTCGCGGACGATGATCGACTGCCCAAGGAGAAGGTCAACTGCGGGGCGTATTTCAACCGGTGCCTGTATGAGTTGGCTGGCAATTCCCAGGCTCGCTATGTCAGAAGGAGGCTGGAGAGGTTTTCGCGATTCGAGCCACTCCATCGGTAGAAGCGTAGCGCGACCGGTGGAATCAGATTCGAGCAGAGAGAGAGCAGCTTCTACATCCGCTCCACTCGAGACGATGACCGCATCCAATGAATCGCCAAGTGCAGCAGCAATCGCGAGTTCAATTTCAGCAGGGACATCAAGAACAGTGGACAATGCGCCACGGATGCCACCGAGACGTGACTGGCGGGCGGCTTCGAGCAATGCACGGGCACCGTCAGCATAAACGGTAAGAGACTGTTCTGCCTGGTCTAGCACGTCAAGTTGAGCCTGGAGCCGCGCAAATTCAGTGACTTTCTTATTTCGATCTTCCAACTGCTGTAGACGATTCGACTCAATATTTTCAAGCTGTTGATTCGACCTTGTTAGGATTTGTTCAGCTTGAACGAATGCGAGTTGAGCCTGCTCACGCAAGCCAGTGGTTTTAGCCAGTTCAGTTTCAGCGAGTTTTACCGCAATTTCTGACTGAGTAATGGAAAGATCGGTGGAACTTAGACGGATTTTTTGGTTTTCTATTCGGTTCTTCAATTCGTCCAGGTGAGCTTGATTCTGAGCCATCTCGCTATTCAAATTGCTCAATTGCTGGCGACTCGCCTGAAGGGTCTCTTCGATGGCTGAACGGTCCCCTTGGCGAATACTTAATATTGTTCTTGCTTCGTACTCCTGCGCTTGGGCTTCGGATAGTTCAGTCCTTATCCGTGCTGTTTCATTGTCCGCTTCAACAAACCGGTTATTTTCTCGCTCAATATCAATTTCAATACGTTCTAGTTCAGCATGAGACTGGGATCGTGCTTCGACCAGAGCCCGGTGGCGTTCGTCGAACACGGCCAAATCCCGACTGATTGTTTCGCGTTGAACAAGTAACTGTGCTGATTGTCGATTCCAGCCATTGAGGCGCGCACGCAATTCAGAGAGACGATTGCGGGAAGCACTGGACCCTGATAGGAGATTTTGATAATTCTCACGTGCTTCAGCGAGCCTCCCCTCCTGACTGTGTGCGACCGTTCGAACATCGGCTAGTTCTTGCTGCGAAGCATGCCAGTGATAACCATACCATTCGCGGAGAAGCAGTTTCAAGTCTGCCTGGACCTGCAGATAGTCCTGTGTACGCCTGGCTTGTCTTTCCAACGATTTAAGGCGTGGTTCAAGTTCAGCAAGAATATCCAGCACACGTTCGAGATTTCGTTTGGTTGTTTCAAGTCGTTTCAGAGTTTCATCACGACGGGAACGATATAATCCAATTCCTGCAGCATCTTCAAATAACCTGCGCCGCTCATCAGCCTTAAGTGCCAAAGAGGCATCCACCAATCCCTGACCAAGGATTGTATAAGTCCGTTCTGATAATCCGGATTGGGCGAGCAATTCATTCAAATCTCGCAAACGAACATGCTGACCATTCAACAAATAATCATTACGACCGTCTCGATAAGCCCGGCGCGTCATCGCAACTTCACTGAAATCCACTGGCAACCAGCCGTTGCTGTTATCAAAGACTATTGACGCAGACGCCATCCCCGCCCGTGGACGTGATTCTGATCCGTTGAAAATCATGTCCTCTGTCTTTTTTGCCCGAAGCAATCCGTAAGACTGTTCGCCCAGCACCCAACGCAAGGAATCCGCAATGTTGGATTTACCTGAACCATTCGGACCGACAATAGCCGTAATACCTTCGGCGAACTCGAAAGTAGTCTTTGATGCAAATGTCTTGTAACCCTGCAATTCCAGAGATTTCAGACGTAAAGTCATGTGCGGAGGATATTGAACGTAAAACTAAACGTTCAACCTTTCTTCGGGAAAATAATCATCAACTTTACTAAGCGCATCCGCGGCAGCTGTCTGTGCGGCAATTTGTTTGTTATGCCCTGATCCAGAGCCCGAGAGCGTCCCATTAACAAAGACATCCACTGTAAAGGTTTTAGCGTGGTCTGGTCCTTCTGCGGAGCGAGTTTCGTATTGCGGGATGCCAAGCTTGTGCCCCTGAGCCCATTCCTGCAGGCGCGACTTTGCATCATATACATCTGGTTGTAGAAGGAGCCCGTCGGATGCCTTTTCAAGAATCGGAAATATAAAATCACGGACTGCAGAAATTTCCCCCTGCAGGTAAAGGGCTCCAATCAGCGCCTCGAATGTGGCGCATAATAATGCCAGGCGTTGACGCCCACCTCCATGCAATTCACCCCGCCCAAGGCGCATGCTTGGACCTAGATTGAGTTGACGGGCAAATTCTGCGAGCTGCTCGGTTCGAACAAGTGCCGAGCGCATGCGAGTCAGTTGACCCTCCGCCATTTCAGGATATCTGTTATACAACCAGGCACCGACTACAAAATCAAGTACGGCGTCACCAAGAAACTCAAGCCGCTCGTTGTCCTCAGGCACTTCAGGGTGCTCGTTGACATACGAACGGTGGGTCAAAGCTCGGGTGAGCAGGCGAATATTTGGATACTTATAATTAATCCGCTTAGCCACCTCTTGTGGGGACAAGGACTCCTGCTCGACGGCAGGAACCTCTTTCCCGTTGTCAGATTCGAGTTCCATTATGACTCCTTCTGGAACTCAGGGAGCGCCAGCCATCAAGTCACTGGATAGATGGCTGTCGGTCGCTCAGTTCCATCTGATTTATAAAGCAGCATGATTTTACCTGATTTTTCCATATAAGGATGCATTCTCTTTCTTATAAAATTTTCTGTTTATAACTCCTCCGAATATTGTAGACAGATATTAATTCGATTGCCACCTTGCAAAATTGTAAGGTGGCCAAGGCTAAGGTTTCATAAAAATCAAGACAGGGCACAATGTTAGAATACATTTTAGTAATCTTTAACTGTAAAATAAGACTCGCCACATGAGAAAATCAAGGAATTTATTATGGATTCAATTTCTGAAGAAATAAAATTCTTGTTTGATATAGAGATTGGTCTCGGGGTAATGGCTTGGGGTGACCGTATCGTCTGGAACTATGGTCGCACACACACGGATGATGACATCAAGAATGCATTCGATGTGTCCCTGGAAGCAGGGATCAACTTTCTGGATACTGCTGAAGTTTACGGGCAGGGACGATCTGAAACCCTCATAGGTCAATTCCTGAAAACTACCGAGAAGCGTGTAATCGTAGCAACAAAATTCATGCCATTTCCCTGGCGTTTGAGAAAATCATCGCTGATAAAAGCTTTGAAAAACAGCTTGGACCGTCTGGGACTCAATAAGGTTGATTTATACCAAATCCATTGGCCATTTCCCCCCTTGCCTGTCGAACACTGGGTTGAAGGATTGGCGCAAGCACAACAACTCGGCTTAACCAGAGCGGTTGGTGTCTCTAATTACAATAAGAACCAGATGCAGCGTGCTTATACAGTCTTGTCTGGGTACGACATCTCTCTGGCATCCAACCAGGTAGAGTACAGCCTGCTTGATCGGAAGATTGAGAAAAACGGATTGCTTAACCGTAGCTACGAACTTGGAGTTCGCGTAATTGCCTACTCCCCGTTGGCAAAGGGGCTGCTCACTGGAAAATATACCCCTGAAAATCCTCCACCAGGCGTACGCGGTCGACAATATGCGTCCAAACTCAAGGAAATTCAGCCTCTTATAAAATTAATGACAGAGATTGGACAAGATCTGGGCGGCAAAGCCCCTGCACAAATTGCACTCAACTGGTTAATCTGCAAAGGCGCATTACCGATCCCCGGCGCAAAGAATGCCCGCCAGGCTGAAATTAATTCGGGAGCGAGTGGCTGGAGATTAAGTGAAGAACAGATGAAAGCTTTAGATTCAGCAAGTGATAAGTTTACGAAATAGAATAACCTTTCTGATTAAGATGATATAGTAGAATATCTCAGTAACCTAAATATCGAACACTCCGAATTTATTGGTAGGAGGACCAGACCATGTTTAATAAACTTCGTGAACCTTTCAATGGGTTGACTCATCTAGGAGCCGCGATTGCTGCTGTAATCGGAATGATTTTCCTGATTATCATCGGCTGGGGAAATCCCGGGAAAACAGTTTCACTTACCATCTACGGCATCAGTCTTATTCTATTGTTTACCGCAAGCGCCACCTATCATCTGGTAAATGCGAAGCCAAGAATTCTGGATATTCTCCGTAAAATGGATCACTCCGCTATTTATTTACTGATTGCTGGAACCTACACACCATTTTGTTTCAACTTCTTTACGGGTTTCTGGCAGTGGGGTATGCTGGCGCTTATTTGGTCACTGGCAATCGTTGGCGTTACAGTTAAATTGCTTTGGATCGATGCACCACGCTGGTTATATACCAGTGTTTACATCGCCATGGGCTGGCTGGCAATCTTCGGGGCAAAAGAATTAATATCCACCCTGCCTACTGGCGCCATCGTTTGGCTTCTTGTCGGCGGTATTACTTTTACAGCAGGAGCCGTAGTTTACGCAACTAAAGCATTTAATTTTTTTCCGGGGATTTTTGGATTTCATGAGGTCTGGCACATATTTGTCATCCTCGGTGCATTGGCACATTTCATCGGGATTATGGTATATATAGCACCTGCATAATCAGAAACGGGGGGAAAATTGAAAACCCTTAGCCTGATTGAAGACATTCTGTATGTAAAAGACATGAATAAAATGGTCATTTTTATCGCAACGTGCTTGACCTGCCCCTTACAAATCCTGGGATAACCGATCATGCGAATAAAGACTGGGTCACCTTCGAGAGCGGGAATTACGAGCTCGCACTTCATTCATGTGGTAAAGGGAACATAGGAACGGACGCCCAAAGATCGTATTTCAAATCGATGCTATCAAATCCGCCCGTTTTCAACTTCTGGAACAAGGAGTGACTGCCAGCGACATTCGTTCCTCTGCCCCGGGCATTTAAGTCTGCGATGCGAGAGTGCCAGAGGAAATGCATTTTCCATTGAGGAGAAAAGTTAAGGCTTCACACTTCTGAGGACTTCAACTATATGGTCGGGGCACAAACAATAAAAGACCTCCGCGTAAGTTCACGCGGAGGTCTTTTATTTTACCCTTTCATTATCCCAAAATCACATTAGCGAAAACTTACAATTATCCCAATTATAAACGAGTAAATAATATTAAATATCCCTTCAAAGGCAAAGACCTGGTTTACTGCAAATTGATAAGTAGTTGATTGGGTTATGAATGTGAAAAACTGCTCCTGCAGCAGATCTGCGCGTGGTAAGGTCAACAGGTTTAGTGCTATCCCGATGCCGATCGCAATGGCAGCAGGCAGCATCAATAAGGCAAGAGTTCTACAACCAAAGCGAAATGGACGCTCCTTTTCGATAAAAGGTGCGTAAACCTCTTCTTGAAACAACAAGGTGCATCCTGCATCGGTAAATGTCTGTCTCGCATACTGTCTGAAGGGTGTTTTTGCTTTTGAAATAGCCTCTGACATGATCACAAATCCCTTTCCTTCGAAGAGAAGAAAAAGTAAAGCTGAAGCAATCTTCGGCATATTTTCTAATAATATTTGATATGAAAAGCAAATTAATTATGCGACGGTTTTCTCACGCTTCTCTATTACGAATGCGGAGAGGTGCTCGCCGTAATGTTTTACAAAAGGTTCGAGATAATCAGTCCCTCTGATGATCCCCCTGCAGGTCGGAGAGTCGCAATGACACTCAAAGAGCGGCATCTCTTCCCCATAAAGCATGGCATAGTCTAAAGTGATCTGTTCCCCGGGCTGGATATCGCGACGCGCGACCACATTCAATCCTTCGAACCAGGCATTCGGGTCGCAGGCGTGGTTAAGCGGCTTCCATTGCGAACAATCCCTCTCCGCTTTGACGTAAATCTCATCGGTCAGTGGGTATGCATGACGGAAAAATAGTTCTTGATCTTCCTGTGACCAATTCCGCCGGACAAACGACTTACTTATCAGTGTGTGGGGTTGCCCTTCAAAGGAGAGGATGATCTCACCCGTTGAAACTGGTTTTATGGCATAAGTACCAAAGCCTTCACGCAAATCAAAGCGTACCGACCATTTATTTTGTTTCCGGGCATGGCGGGCAAGCGCAGCACGGAAAAGGGTATCGACAAAGAATTTATGTCCACGCGGGTCATATTTCAGTATGTAATCAGCGGTGCCTGGGTCATTGGGGGGATAGAATACCGCGCCGTTAGGGTTGATTTCGAGCATGAACAATTCCCCTTCAGAGTCCATGCGTACATCACAACGACCATAACCTGTGCCGTTTAACCCAATGAACATTTTCTTTGACATGTCTTGCAGTCTGGAAACGAGGTCTGGCTGGTCAACCGGAACACACTTCATATCATTATAAGTTACCCATTTCATGTTTTCGTGTTTGAACGACTCTCCCGGAGGAAATAGAAACTCAACAGGTCTGAATGCAATGGGTTCTGCCGGATTATCAGGGTTTTCAGAAATCAGGACAGAGAATTCCCGTCCTTCGATGAATTCTTCGACAAGAGCGCCGCCAAAGCGATTAACCATACGCTCCACCTGAACACGCAATTGATCAGCCGTATCGACTTTCGATTCCTTGGTAAGGCCTACGCTGGCATAGCTGTTGGGATGTTTAACCAACAACGGAAAACGTAAACCAGCCAGGGTGCGCTCGATGGTGTTTACGTCGTCTACAAAAACACCCGCCGGGGATTGGATCCCATAGAAATTGCAGACTCTTTTCATCATATCTCGGGTGGGGTCAAAGAATGATGAGTCTGCGCCAGTGAACGGCACATTAAACCGCTCGAGCGCTTGAGCGACTTCAATACCGGGGCGATCCTCGTCCCAGGCACCGTCACATGGGTTCAAGAATAGATCATACCCTTGGTGGACCAGCTCACGTAATTCCATAACAACTGTTGATTTGTGCAGGTCACGCATTTCCCAGTCGTAACCCTCCAAGTATGCAGCCGGTTCAAACCCGCCCCACTCTGGATCATTTAAAACACATATCTTCATGATAAACCTCAATGGATAATATAAACGGTTGTTATTATAAATCTATTATCCAATTAGGGAAGAGTATTCACCCACTTATTGCATTAAATTTTTCATGTCACAGAAATAGAACAACATATATTTAACCAAGTATAAAAACTTTTTTATCATTTCACGATGACATGGCATTCACTGGATCATTTGGGTATAGTAGAATCTAATTTGACTTTCATCCATTTTATATTAAATTCCAATAACAATCCGATACTAGTCAACAGGTGAAACGGATGACTCCCCTCTCGCCCTCTGCACAGAAAGTCCAAGACACACTCAGAGCGCTCGGTTATGACTATTTAGTTCAAGAATCAAACATGACCACACGAACCGCTGCGGATGCCGCTACAATGGTAGGATGTCATGTGGGACAGATTGTTAAATCGCTCATCTTCAAGGGGGCGGATTCAGGTAAGCCGATCCTGGTGTTGACCAGCGGAGCGAATCGAGTAGACGAAAAACTCATCAGCGCATACGCAGGAGAAAACATCCTGCGAGCCGACCCGGAATTCGTCCGCTCAGTGACTGGTTATGCTATTGGCGGTGTGCCTCCTATAGGACATACCCAAACAATGGAAACCTACCTCGACGAGGATTTATTACTGTATCCTAAAATCTGGGCTGCAGCAGGGACTCCCAATTCATTATTCAAACTATCCCCGATGAACCTTCAAGAAATGACGTTGGGCAAAGTCGCCAGAGTCAAGGGCTGACTTTAACAATCAACCTTTTCTCTTTACCTGCAGGGACGATATTGAATCGCCTCTTTTTATTACAATCGGACATTCTTTGTCGTAAAATCATTTCACGATGTCCATTCTCTTTGATCTATTATCAGATTTGAATGAGCTCGAATATACCGGGTTGACACCTGCACCATCGCGCATGGTTAAACCACCCCGCGTGGCAGAAAGCCCCATCCACATTGAGTGCAAGTTAAACCAGATTATCGAGATCAGCAATGAGCCAGGCGGTGCCAGCGTGGTCATTGGCATGGTTCTCCATATTCATATCGATGAGAGGGTGCTTATCGGCGAAGATAAAATCAATTTATCGGTACTCGAACCGGTCGGCCGTCTGGCGGGCAATTCCTATGTCCGGGTAACAGATGTTTTCGATTTGGAGCGTCCCCCGGCGCAGATCAAGAATCAATCCGTATGATATAATTTGCGCGTTATGATCAGCAAAATCCTCTCCCCGATAACAGTAGTCTTTGTGGCGGTCCGTGGCTTCATCAATCAACCGGCCTTGTCGTATTGCGCCTGTTGCCCGGAGAAACGAAGCTTCTAAATCCATTAGTAATTACTCGATGATCTCTCATGCCGCAGGCCTGCCTGCGGTTTTTTTTATTTAGAAAAATTTAAGTGGAGTTTTTATGATAACAATCAGTCTTTCCAACGTTCATCTTGTGCTTGGGGCACATACGGTTTTCAAAGACATAACCTGGGAAATCCAACACGATCAGAAAATCGGTCTGGTCGGTCCCAATGGCGCGGGGAAATCATCGCTTTTTAAATTAATGATGGGCGAATACACTTCCGAACCCGGGGGCGCTTTGGTAAGGGCTAAAGGGGTAACGGTCGGATATCTGCCTCAGCAACCGGAATTTGCACAGATAGAAATCGCACTTGACCTCGCGCTGGCTGGAATTCCTCGCATGGCGGAAATCGAGGCGGAGTTGAATTTAATCGAAACGGAACTTGCTGAACCGGATGTATACAACGATTCCAAGGTTCTGAGTCGAACGCTAGCAGCCCAGCATAAATTAATCGAAGAATATGAATCCCATGGAGGGGTGAATTATACGACGCGGGTGAGCGAACTGCTGCGGGGGTTGGGACTCCCAGAATCGGATTTCAATAAGCCCATCGGCGTATTGAGCGGTGGACAGAAGAAACTCATCGGGCTGGCGCGGCTGTTGCTGGCACGTCCGGCCGTGTTACTGTTGGATGAACCGGATAATCACCTCGATATCCCCGGCAAAGCGTATCTCGAACAGTTGATCTTGAATTATCCCGGCGCAGTGGTTCTTATATCACATGACCGATACCTGCTCGACGCCTGCGTGACGAATATCGCTGAGATCGAAGAAGGCAGGCTGACAACGTTCACTGGTAGTTACACCGAATACATCATTGACAAAGATGAACGGCTGGCACGGCAGGATGAGTTGTATCAGATCCAGCAGCGCGCCATTAACCGCATGGAAATGGCGCTGAAGCGTTATCAACTCTGGGTGAAAGTCAGTGATAAATTCGCGAGTCGCGTACGTTCGATGCAGACGCGACTCGCGAAAGTAGATCGTCTGGATCACTCAACCCCTGAACACCGCAGATTGGGACTCGAACTCAACGGCTGGCGAGGCTCCAACCAGGTGCTCGAGCTGGTGAATGTCTCGAAATCCTTTCCACCACGCGTTATATTAGAGCGGATCAACCTTCTCATCCGTCATGGAGAGAGGGTCGGTTTAATCGGTGCAAACGGGACGGGGAAATCCGTGTTGCTACGTTTGATCCTGGGACAGGAACAAACCGATTCGGGCGAGATCAAGCTTGGTCCCAGTGTGCTCATTGGTTATTATGCACAGGAACACGAGACGCTGGATCCCAGGCAGACCGTAATCGACGCAGTTCGCCTCGGGGGAAATATGAGTGAAGCCAGAGCAGTATCTCTTCTTATCCGCTATCTTTTCTCCTACCAGCAGGCAACTCAAAAGATCGGAAATTTATCCGGCGGAGAAAAAAGCCGCCTGCAACTGGCTCTGCTCGTGCTTTCCCGGGCGAATTTTCTGTTGCTGGATGAACCTACCAACAATCTAGATATTGCCTCGGCTGAGGTTCTGGAAAATTGCCTCGCAGATTTCGTGGGGAGTGTACTTGTGATATCCCATGATCGATATTTTCTGGACCGGACTGTTGACCGGATCCTTGAATTGGATGATGCGCATTTAACAGAATACATTGGGGGGTATAGCGATTATGTGAAGAAAGCAGGGGAGAAAGTGTAAAAGTAAGAAAAATAAATCCTGTCTGGCAAGCCAGACAGGATTTATTGACTTTCGGGTTATGACTTACGTACCTTCTTCCCAAGAATTCAGGTATTTCACCTGCTCATTGGTCAGGTTGTCAATCTTGACCCCCATCGCTTCAAGTTTGATGCGTGCTATTTCCTTGTCGATGTCCTCTGGAACGGAATAGACTCTCTTCTCCAGCGTGCTGGCATTCTTGACTATGTATTCGGCAGAGAGCGCCTGGTTGGCGAAGGACATGTCCATGACGGATGCAGGATGCCCTTCTGCTGAAACGAGGTTGATCAGACGCCCTTCGCCCAGGAGGTTGATCTTCCGGCCATCCTTTGTCTCGTATTGTTCCACATACGGGCGGACCAGCGCAGGTTTACCCTTGGACATTTTCTCCAGGGCGGGGATGTTAATCTCCACATTGAAGTGGCCGGAGTTGGCAACCAGCGCACCATCTTTCATGACCTCGAAATGCTGGGCGTCAACAACATTGATATCCCCGGTAACTGTGCAGAAGATATCGCCAATCTTGGCAGCGTCTGCCATGGGCATCACTTCGTAACCGTCCATGACCGCTTCCAGGGCTTTGAGCGGATCCACTTCCGTGACCACCACCTGGGATCCCAGACCACGCGCGCGGGATGCCAGACCGCGCCCACACCAGCCATATCCCGCCACGACGAATTTACGTCCTGCAAGCAGGATATTGGTCGCCCGGATGATGCCGTCGATTGTGGATTGACCCGTCCCATAACGGTTATCAAATAAATGCTTTGTGAGAGCATCATTGACCGCAATGATCGGGAAATTGAGCATCTTATCCGCCGCCATCGCTCGCAGGCGGATCACACCGGTAGTCGTCTCTTCGGTGCCTCCGACGATCTCTTTGAACAGTTCTCGGCGATCCTTGTGAATGGTGGATACGAGGTCTGCGCCATCATCCATCGTCATATGCGGTTTATGGTCCAGCGCAGCACTGATATGGCGGTAATAGGTCACGTTGTCTTCGCCCTTGATGGCAAATGTCGGGATCTCGAAGTGGTTGACTAGCGACGCAGCGACATCGTCCTGAGTCGAAAGCGGATTCGAAGCGGTCAGGACGATGTCCGCACCTCCAGCCTGAAGCGTGCGCATCAGGTTGGCTGTTTCGGTGGTCACGTGCAGGCAGGCTGAAACACGCATACCCTTCAGCGGTTTTTCCTTTGCAAACCGTTCGCGGATCATTCTCAGGACGGGCATTTCCCTTTCCGCCCACTCGATTCGACGACGACCGCCTTCAGCCAAGTTCATATCTTTGATATCGTAATTGCTCATTGGGTTCTCCTTACAAAACGTAGTTGTTGATTAAAGTGAGCGTGATTATTTCAACAGGGTATCCAGCTTGCTGTCATCTGGGAAATATTGACGGAAACGGGTGATGAATTCTTGACGTGAATAATGATGGCACTGGGGACCGCGCTGTTCGAGACAATACGTAGCTGCCAGCGCGCCGATCTCACCGCACAGCTTCCAGTCCCAGCTCTGGGAATAGCCGATAAGAAATCCGCCGCGAAATGCATCACCGACCCCGGTAGGATCGATAATGTAATCTGTGGGGACAACAGGGATGGCAAATTCCTTTTCTTCAGCATATATACTCGCCCCTTGTTCGCCGCGCGTGACGATGATGATATCCACATGTTTAAGCATGCCTTGGAGGTCAAGCCCGGTTTTCTTCGAAATCAACCCAAACTCATAATCGTTTACAAACAGGAAGTGTGCCCCCTCCATATCTCGGGTAATTTCTTCCCCCTCCAGACGAAGCACCTGCTGGGAAGGATCATACAGATACGGGATGCCCAGCTCACGGCACTCTGCGGCGTGCAGTTTCATTGCTATCGGGTCGTTAGGAGAGACGATAACCAAATCTGGACGAGGTTTTACGTCACGAAGGTGCAGTTCGCCAGCATGCACCATCGCACCGGGATAAAAACTGGCGATCTGGGCATTCGCCTGGTCTGTTGTGGCAAAAAAGGAGGCGGTAAATTCTCCGAGTACGACTTTCGCCCATGTCGTATCCACGCCATTGCGCTCCAACCAGGTGCGGTAATCTCCGAAATCCTCGCCAACGGTCGCCAGCAAACGGGGATGCCCTCCCAACAGGGCAATGGTATAGGCAATATTGGGAGCCGTTCCACCTCGCTGACGCGACATGGAATCGACCAGAAAAGACAGGCTGATGGAGGCGAGACGTTCGGGAAGAAATTGTTCCCTGAATAAACCGGGGAAGGTCATCAGATAGTCGTATGCAACAGAGCCAGAAAGTAAAATATCCATCAATTGTTGACAACTTTCTTCAGATTAATTTCAAAAGGCGGAAAGACGATGCCATTTTCAGTCACGATTGCGCTGATTAAACGGTTCGGGGTCACATCAAATGCCGGGTTGCGGGCTTTTGCACCCTTTGGCGTGACTCGTTCTCCGTTGATTTGAATATTAAGGACTTCGTCAGAGCTGCGTTCCTCGATCGGGATCAGCCCGCCATGTGCCATTGAAAAGTCAACCGTCGAGGTGGGAACCACGGAATAAGCGGGAACACCATTGTCTTGTGCAGCCAGCGCCAGCATATAGGTACCGATCTTATTGGCGATATCGCCGTTAGCAGCCACGCGATCGCCCCCGAAGAATACACTCTTCACTTGACCCGATTGGAGGAAGTAACCTGCCATATTGTCTGTAATGATTTCATATGGGATTCCGTATTGTTCCAACTCCCATGCAGTCAGGCGGGAACCCTGGAGTCGCGGACGGGTTTCATCCACCAGGACATGGACATGTTTGCCCTGCTCATTTGCCATGCGGATCACACCGAGCGCAGTTCCCCAGTCCACTGTTGCCAGGGAACCGGTATTGCAATGATGAATGACAGTATCCCCATCGTTGATGAGCGCTGCCCCATGCGTCGCCATGCGCTTATTAGTCTCTACATCTTCATCAGCTAGATGCTGGGCTTGCTCGAGGACAAATTTGCGCATTTCCTCCACTGAACCTGAAAATGTACGAGTCTGATTCATGATCCGGTTGATCGCCCAGGTTAAATTAATCGCAGTCGGGCGGGATATTCGCAAGGAGGCGGCTGCATGTTCAAGGTCAGCTAGCAAATTGGGGGTGGATCGGGCTCGCGATTTGAATCCAGCCAGCGCAAGACCGAACGCAGCAGCCGCGCCAATCGCCGGCGCTCCGCGAACCACCATATCCCGTATTGCGTCCGCGACGGCAGAATGATCAGTAAACGATACAAGTACCAGTTTTTCAGGCAATAACCGCTGGTCAATCATCTGGAGTGTTTGAGTATCGTAATCCCAGTTAACCGTTCGCATTTGAACCGTTTACCTATACCGGACAGGCAGTAAAAGACGCCCGCAAGGGGCGTCGCCGTTGATTGCTAGAGTTTAACATGGGATGACATGTTTGTCAAAGCATTGACAAGCGATTATAAAGGCATTATAAGGGGGCGACATGAGACTAATCTTGCTGCTCGTGGCGCTGGTGGCGCTGGTGGCGTGCAACCTGCAGGAACCTATAGCTTTGCCAGGGTTGCCCACGCCCATTCCCCAAGCGACCGAAACACCAGCACCCACCCCAACGCCGGTTCCAAGCCCCACACCCCTACCTACCCCGACCCCTTTCCCTGCGGTACGCATTGATGCGGGTGAAACAGCATTATTCAACGGGGATTATGACCATGCGCGTGAAGAATTCCGCATTGCTTTGGTAGGAGCGACGGATGACGACACTCGTGCTGCTGCGTTGTGGGGTACTGCGCGTGTGGAATTTGAGGATGAGAATTACGCTGCAGCACTTGAACCATTGCGATTGCTGGTGAGCCTCTACCCGAATGCGCATCAGACAGCCTGGGCATATTTCCTGCTGGGGGAGACTTATGGCTCTTTACAGCGATCCAGTGAGGCGGTGGATTCCTACCGGTCGTATTTATCCCTGCGACCAGGCAAGATTGAATCTTTTGCACAGGAAAAACTCGGGGATTCACTGTCTGCCTCCGAGGATTACGCCGGCGCTTTGTCCGCTTATCAGGCAGCCGCGCAGGCACCGCACCTGGGAGATGATCTCGCGATTTATAAGAAAATCGCCAAAATGTATATTGCCCAGGGGTCAAGCCAACAGGCGCTGGAAATATATGATCAGATCTCGCAGAACTCGAGCAACGATTATGTGAAAGCTCAGATGGATTTGCTATCCGGCCAGACCTATCTTGCAAGGGGGGAGACCAACCTTGCCTACGAGCGTTTCCAGCACGCAGTCCAAAACTACCCGCTCTCTTATGATTCCTATTCCGCGCTGGTTGCGCTGGTCGAGGCGGGTATCCCAGTCAGCGACCTCGACCGGGGGTTGGTGGATTACTATGCCGGACAATATGGTTTGGCGTTGAGTGCCCTCGACCGCTACTTGCAGGCTCCAAATCCCGATGATGATGGGACAGTGCATCACTTCCGGGCGTTAACCTTGCGGGAGTTGGGCATGATCCCTGAAGCCATTGCAGCGTGGGATACTCTAATCAAACAATATCCCAACAACCGTTATTGGACCACAGCCTGGGATGAAAAAGCCTACACCCAGTGGGCATATCTCGAAGATTATGGTTCGGCAGCACAGACCTGGCTTGATTTTGTCAAAACTGCGCCACAGTCCCCCTCCGCTCCGGAATATCTCTTTTCGGCGGCGCGGACTCTCGAAAGAGCATCCCGCCTCGAAGAAGCGGCTACCGTCTGGGAGCGCATCGCGAATGAATACTCCTCCAGTGAGAATGTGGTGGATGCACTCCACTTTGCCGGGATTTCCCGCTATCGTCTGGGGGATTACGACGGCGCCATAACAGATTTCCAACGAACCCTGCTCCTCGCAAATATGCCTGAAGATCAGGCGCGCGCGAATTTTTGGATAGGCAAGGCACAAATGGCAAAAAACGACCTGCCGGCAGCTGCCTCTGCCTACCAGACAGCCCAGAATCTTGATCCAACGGGCTATTACAGCGAACGGGCACGGGACATAATAACCGGGCACAATCCGTTTGAAGAACCCAAAGGATACAGCTTCGGGGTTAATCTCCCGGCTGAACGCAAAGAAGCAGATGCCTGGATGAGGGTGAATTTCAATCTGCCCCCAGAAACAAATCTTACTGATCTAGGAATCCTCGCGCAGGATGGACGATTCATCCGTGGGACTGAATTCTGGGAATTGGGACTTTACAACGAGTCGCGCGAGGAATTTATCGATTTGCGCGAAGCCGTCGCGGATAACCCGGCGGATAGCTATCGCCTAGGGAATTATCTGCTCGACCTGGGTTTATACCGACAGGCCATTTACGCAATCCGCCAGGTGTTAACGCTCGCCGGGTTGGACAACCACTCCGAGAGTCTGAATGTGCCGAATTACTTCTCACATGTCCGTTATGGACTGTATTATCCCGACATCATCATCCCAGCCGCGAAGAATTTAGGATTTGACCCGCTGTTCCTATATAGCTTAGTACGGCAGGAAAGCCTATTCGAAGGCTTCGTCCGATCCAGCGCTGGAGCGCGCGGCTTGATGCAGATCGTACCCAGTACCGGCGATAGCATTGTTCAATCGATGAACTATCCACCCAATTACAAGTCCGACGACCTCTATCGGCCTCTAATAAATGTAAATTTAGGAAGTTATTATCTGGACACCAATCGCAACAGCCTGGATGGCGATCTGTATGCCGCACTGGCAGCATACAATGCCGGTCCGGGCAATGCAGTGATATGGAAACAGCTCGCCAATGGCGATCCCGATTTATTTGTCGAAGTGGTTAGATTCGCCGAAACCCGCGATTACATCAAAAGCATATACGAAATTTATACAATATATAAAGTATTATATAGCCCGTTGCAATAATTATTGGACTAAAAAATAAGACCGGCTTACGCCGGTCAATTTTTACCCTATATAGGCCATCAGCCTGTTTTGTAATTCATCCTTTTCCATGTCCAATACGGAGATTAACTTATCGCGTCCCGTTTCCCCCGCGATAATTTCAATCTTCGAAGGTGCGACACCCAACACTTCGGCCAGGTACTTGATAAGAGCGGCATTGGCATCTCCTTCTTTCGGAGATGCTGCCAACCGTACTTTTACTGTACCATCTTCCTGAATTGCTGTGACTTCGTTACGGCTGGCACGCGGTGTCACACGGACGGCCATCGCCACCCCGCGTCTTCCGTCATGCAAATGGAACTTGCGTTCAGCCATGCGTCACCTCACAAGACTGCATAAATAATATAAATGAGGATTCTTGATAATAATTGTACCAGAAGAATTAACACCAGAGGGCTGATATCCACCATTCCCACCAAAGGTACTACTCGCCGGATCGGCGCAAGTAACGGTTCTGAAATGCGTTCCACGAATAGGCGGATTTGATTCCACGGTTTCGCAACCCAGGATAGGATTGCATAAGCCAAAATCAGCAATGTAATCGCCTGTGCAGTAAAGTAAATGAGTTGAGCCATTATATATGCTGCCATTTTTCATCCTTTAGGATAAATTCTCTCTCCCAGAATTGCCGTCCCGACCCGGACAAAGGTCGCTCCTTCTTCAATCGCAATTTCATAATCCGCGCTCATGCCCATCGATAAGTCAGACCAGTCAACCTCAGGGAATTTATTAATGAGCTGATCTCGCAATTTTTTCAACCGCTGAAAAAACGGGCGCGATAATTCACCATCAACGACAAACGGCGGAACCGTCATCAAACCCTTCACCTTAAGCGAAGGCAAGATTACAATTTTCTCCATCTCGGAGATCAGTGACGAGATTTGGTCATCATGCCAGGCAGGGTAGCCAAACTTGGATTCCTCCCCGCTCACATTGACCTGGATCAGTACAGATTGGCGCCAATGGATAGCCTCTGCGGCAGAGTTCAAGCGCCCCGCCAGCTTAAGGCTATCCAGAGAATGAACCAGAGAAAAATTCTTGACAACGAGTTCAGCTTTCCGACTTTGAACGTGTCCAATCATATGCCATTCCAGTTTTGGAACGGCACCCATTGCTTTGATTTTTTCCAAGCCCTCTTCTGCATAATTCTCACCAAGAATTTTAGCCCCTGCATCAATTGCAGCACTAACCACTTGAACCGGTTGCGACTTCGTGACAACTACCAGCTTTACGGCAGAAGGAGAGCGTCCTACCTTCTGGGCAGAGCAGGTGATTTTTTCCTGCACCTGCTCGTAATTTCGACGGATATTCTCAATGGCGTCCATCATAAGCTTATCATACTGCGATCATCGCGCTATTCACAATACCGATTCAGCTATTTTTTCAAAGCAATCAACGCCCCAAATCGTCCGGTTTTACCTTTTTGGGCACGGTGTGAGTACCAATCTTCTGGATGACACGCAGTGCATAAACCAGAATTTTCGATTTGACGGACACCAGCATGAGCCAGTGAGAGCCTGTTTGCTTCCCACAGATCGAAATGAGTCCGATCTCCGTAACGCACAAGGAGGTTATCAGCCTCTCCATGAAATGCCTCGTGTACCCGGGTTATGACATCCTGTCCAATTTCGTAATGGTCCGGACCAATGGAAGGACCAATCGCAGCAAGGATATCAGCCGGGCGTGATCCATAGGCGGCTGTCATTGCCCTGACCGCTGCAACGGCCACCCGTTTTACTGTCCCCATCCAACCAGCATGCACCATCCCGATGGCTGATTTGATGGGATCATAAAGTAGAATTGGCGTGCAATCTGCAAAACGCATGAACAGGGTTACTTCGGGGTTATCGGTGATCATGGCATCTGCCTTGAATTCTGGTGGGGTGAAATTGTGTGGGGCATTGGCGATGACAACATCTGCACTATGAACCTGCCATACGTCGAACATCGAATGGGGGTCACGTCCCATCGCATGGAATGAGCGCAGCCGGTTTTCGATGACCCGCGGTCGTTCATCCCCCACCGTGCCACCGACGTTAAGCGAATCCCAAGGTTCAGGGCTGACGCCGCCCCGACGAGTCAATACAGCATGGGTTAGCTTTTCAGTTGCGAGGCTCTCGAAGGTAAAGTACCGGACACCTTGATTTTCATGGAATGGCATTTAAGTCCCAGGCAGCAGGAGATTTGAATTGTTAGCCATTATTTTTTTCCAGGTTTTTCGCATTGACGATTGCGAATTTCTTTACGAGTTGGGCACGTGACTCGCGCATGGACTCCTCTATATAAGGGATACCAAACCAGGCTGTCGAGAAACCAAATAGAAAACCGGTGATTGTTCTTAGAAGCGGCGTCGATTCACGGAAGGGAATCCACGCATTAAAACCTGGAATACCCAACTGGCTAATCAACTGTGAAAAGCCATCCAATCCTATCGGCAGTATACCGAACAAAACCCAAGCCCACCACGGCAAAGGTTTTATTCGCCGGCTGGTTAGAGCAAAAATAATGCCGAAAATGAGAATCCCCAGATAGAGTGCGACATCGCGCTGGCATAAGGCTACTTTATATCCTACGGATTCATTGCCAACATAATTTCGAGCTGCCAGCAGGTCGTTTTCATTTAGACCCGTCACTTCACCGAAAGTCTTCACACCTTCAATCCCTGCTGCTGCTCGTGGGTAATAAGGTTGTTCGCCAAACAAGAACCAGGAACGGAAACCGAGTTGATGACATAAAGGACTGTATGCCAGATAGATTACTCTTGCCGGCTGGGGAAGTCCCGTTTTCATAAGGATGGGAGCCAAAAAAGGCAGACCCACATAAAGAAAAAGGATCAAGTTGATGACCCATAAATAATTCCGTGAAATCCACCAGGTCAAACGATCTCCTCCGTCGATCATCTGCCCGCGGCGAACCCTTTCCTGGTATTGGGGTGAATCAATTCGCTCCAGAGAGTTCTGCCGGTCACGCGCTGCCCCCAGAGTAACTGCCAGTTCCTGACGGGTGAATGGAGAAAATTTGCGATATGGACCCACTTCCACGACAGGCACGCGGTCACCATATTGGCGGAAAAGGTCCGGGGTGTCGTCAACGAAGACTTCAACCAGTCGATGCGTAATTTCGGACTGTAATGCATCGAGATTTTCCTTGGCCTCTTCACATAAGGGGCAATTTTTTCGGGTGTACAAGGTGACCGTGATCATTCACTCACTCCAATTATTCTCAGATAATCATCCAGTGTATGAGCCGACATTCCACCAACATATCGTACAAGTATATTTCCTTTACCATCAATAAATACTGAGGTTGGATAAGCCATTATTCCAAATAATGCTTCTGCTTTCCAATCCGGGTCGAGCAAAACCGGAAAAATAAACCCATTCTCTTCAATATAGTTCTTTACTGTTTCTGGATCTTCACCTGCATTGATTGCAAGAACAACGAGGTCAGGAGAAAATCGTTCATAGCGCTTTTGGATTAGCGGTAGTTCATCCCGGCATGGCGGGCACCAGGTTGCCCAGTAATTGACAAGAACCGGATGACCTTGATAATCAGACAGTCGAACGGCAGAACCATTCAGGGAGGTTAACTCGAAATCGGGAGCGGGTTTGCCGGCCTGAAGGTCTGGCGGGACTGACTCCCCGGAACCTGTTGTTTGAACTGAATCAATGGATGCCGCAGGAAAGTTCCACAGAGATCGATTTTGAATTAATCCAAGTATAGCGACAGTCGCGAGGATGAGGCCTGCGGTTGCCATCAACAAAGGGAGAAAAGAGCGACGATTCATAATCCGAAATCAACCCAGAAATACTGGAACTGACTGGCAATTGTTTCATAAACACCGGTCGCCAGCATCAACCCGACAATCACCATCAAAATACCCATGGCGATTTCTACATAACGCATCACCTGACCATATCGACTGATGATTGCTGTAACCCAGCCTATCCCGAGCGCGGCAAAAAGGAATGGGATGGCAAGACCTAGCGAATAGGCGGATAAAAGGAATACGCCCTGTGTTACGGAACCCCCATTGAGTGCGAGGGTCAAGATCGCGCCCAGGACAGGTCCCACGCAAGGTGACCAACCCGCTGAAAAGATGATACCCATCATAACTGAGGAGAGATATCCCCACCTGCGATCAGGCATCTTCTGAACGCGGACATCGTATTCAAGGAAGGGTATCCGAAAGACGCCGATCAGATGAAGGCCAAAAATCACAACAATAACGCCTCCAAGGCGCGCGATCCAATGACGCAGGTCGTAAAGCGCGCCCCCCAGAAACGAAGCGGCGACGCCAAGAAATATAAACACGATGCTAAACCCTAGGACGAAGGCCACACCGTGGCTGAGGGTAATCCAGCGGCTATATTCCTTCCCCTGCAGACTTGCTGATCGGCCACCCAGATAGCCAATATAAGCCGGTACGAGTGAGAGGACACACGGAGAAAGAAAAGAAGCCAGGCCTGCGAGAAAAGCCAGCCAGACAGAAATATTACTAAAGTTCATTTAAACTCCGGGGTAAAAAAGGCGCTCAATGAATTAATATAATCTCTCTTCTACTTTTACATGCGTACCGCCAGGCATCGGAATGGTCACGTCACCGGGAATAAGGGGGACATCCGGATTTGACCAGCGGAAAATCCATTTGGCATCGTCGGGGAGAACGTTGACACACCCATGCGAACGCTTAGCCCCAAAATCATTGTGCCAGAAAGTGGCATGGATCGCCACTCCCTCACCGGAAAACAGGTTCGTCCAGGCAATTCCTGGTGTATCGTAACCGGCAGAAACGGTCCCACCTGCCATATGGGTAGAGATCATTTTACGCCAGGTGATATGCTCCCCCACCGGCGTGGAGTGGTCAGCAACGCCACTCGAAACCCGGCAAAAATACACCTCGTTTTTCCCTTCAAAACAGGAGAGTGTCTGGTCGGTAATATTGACAACAACCATTTTCTCGTTGGGATCTACATTGGGATTGATCGGAGATATATCCTCATCAGTGATCGGGCGGAAGGCGCGTGCATCTGCGATAAACAAATCACCATAAGATCCATAACGTTCACCCACGCGATAATAAACTTTGCCATCGTCAGCAGTGCGGATTTCATCTGCCCACATGACCTGATTGAAATATAGACGCTGCGACAGGCTTAATTCTATCTGGTGCTTAAGCCATGGTGAACGGGCGGGAGGATTATCAAGCACGAAATCTACATAAGGAACCGTAACTTCGATCCAAAAACCCTGAATGCCATCAGAACCGGAAGCGGGTAATTCTTTAAGGGGTTCATTAGGTTGATTCGTGCAGCATTGAATATTGGAAGCATAGATAAAGCCCTCGGGAGTCTCGACCCATTTCTGATTGATCCGGTTCAGATCCAGGTTTTCAGCTGGAACCTCCCGCAGCCAGGGAAGGATCGCATCCTCGTAGACCGGCTTGATCACGGCACTATTGACGTCCGGGCGTGCCATGATATCAACCCGGCCGCCAACGCAATTCCGAGCCAGTAATTCACTTGCTGGAAAGTCAGGAAGAAGTGTCGCGGGGCGGTATATCCGGTTCAACGGGCGAAACGCTGTCAAAGCTGCGCTTGCACCCAATGCTGCGGTGGTTATTTTCAGAAAATCACGACGAGATATAGACATGAGAGATACTCAATTAAAAATTTAAGATAACCCGGAAAGGATACCCGTAAACTGGATAATCGTCAATTCAGAGATTAGCCAGAGATTAATGGGAGATTCATGAATGGGAAATTTCTAGAATCTCAAGCTGAAAAAAAAGCCTCCAGAGCGCGTAAACATTCCGCGCTGACTTTATGCCCCACTTCCGCCTCGCAAAATGTTATATCCGCGCCTGCTTGTTCCAACAACGCCAGAGTCGTGCGCGCCGTCTCAATCGGCACCAACTCATCAGAAGTCCCATGAGTTACAAAGACCGGTTTCCCTTCCAATGGTCTGGAGTTGACCTGTTGTTCAATATCCTTTGGCGCAAACCCTGCCAAAACCCCCATCTTCCGTATACGCTGAGGATAAGTCAGCACAAAAGTGATAGCCATTGCAGCGCCCTGGCTGAATCCCATGATATCAATCCTATTCACATCGACAGTATTCGCGATTCCCCATCGATCAATTAAATCGAGCAGCATAGCAGCGGAAGGACGCATTTGTTCATAAGTGGGTGGATGGGTCGAGGCAGGTGTTAATTGCCGCCAGGAAAAACCTCCCTGTGGGGCTGAATAAGGCGCCCGAGGAGCCAGAAGCCAGTAGCAATCGTTGAGATTTCTGGCCAGAAACCACATCGACATTTCATCGCCTGTCCAACCATGCAACATTAACAAAACGCGTACCGGTTTGCTGGTCGGGGGTTGTACACGAATAGTCCAATCCTCGAAAGTGGTTGTTATTGGCTGCATAGATATTTCATTTTATCGGGTTTCAATCCCGATTGGCTCGTTTTACCACCCAGTCCAAACCGAATATAAAGAAAGTGATTAAACCAATCGGTACCAACGCTCCAATTAAACAGAGAAAACCCATCAGCGCTGCGTAGGCTCCATAAATCAACCAGATGGCACCCAAACCAATTGTAAAAAGGAGCACTACAGATCCGACAACAAGCCGGAAAGTTGTCTGCGAACCGTATCGGCGGAGGTCATGGCTCATTCAGGTCCTCTCAAGTTCCAGCGTCGAACGATCCGGGCTTGCCAGGAGGTGGCATATTTAAGATCGGAGAGTACTCTCATTGTTGCGATTTCGCCTCTCTGGGCGACATCCAATATATCTATTCCTTCCAGAAAAGAAATACCCACGACATCAGGACGAATAATGACATCGGGCTTATCGGTTTCCAGACGAAGTCCAGTGATGGCGCGTTGACCGATATCCACCGCTTCGAGGAAAATGCCAAAGGCCTGGGTAATGCGAAAACGGGTTAACCGGTGGGCGATGGTCTGCGGTACAGGCAACGGCACCTTCCAGGCCGTGTGAGACCCATCGGGGGGGGACGTAAGAGCTACAGCCACCACCGGGAGTTTCGGCGCAAGATCACGCGCTGCCCGAACCGGCACTGGATCCAATGTCCCGCCATCGATAAGCTCGTATTCGCCATAATGGTGGGGGGGAAAAATCCCCGGCAATGCAATAGACCCAAGGATCGCCTCAACTACTTGACCATCACGAAAAGTAATTTCACGCCGTGTCACCAGGTCAACGGCAACTACTGCGCATGGAATCCGCAGACTGGCAAAGGTGCGCTCGCCAAGGTGCTTCCGCAACCAATCCTGGAGGCCTGAAATACCGAGCAAACCGGGACCATCCGATAGCAATCTCCCATAGAGCCGGGTAAAATCAATGGATGCTACCCGTGACTCGATTTCATCTGGTGAGAAACCCGCTGCATACAGTGAGGCGATGATACTGCCAACGCTCGTTCCAGAGATCCCCTGAATGCGATAGCCCTCACGCTCGAGCACACGCAACACCCCGATATGTGCTGCACCGCGTGAACCGCCACCGCCAAGTGCCAGAGTAATTTCCATTGCAAGGATATTATACTGCCCGAAAGGACATCCATGACCAAACCTCACGAATCCCCCGAAAGCTCCTCACCCATTGTCACCCGGGCAGTCGCTGCCGGTCTGCGCGGCGAATACACGGAGAATTATGAGTTCCCTGCCTGGCAACGCACCGTGCTGACCGTGCTGGGAGCATTTCCACAAGGATTGGCACGTTTTGCCATCGGTCGATTTCAGACTGCATCCGGATTACCCCCTGAATGCCTGATCAATTTTGCCCTGGATGACTTGATTCAGGCGCGGCTGGATGATTACTCGCTGTTAAAGAACCGATTCCCTGCGATTACGGTAGGAGCTGCGTTGGGCGGGGCAACTACCTATCTTTCTCTTGCGCTGGGAGGTCTTTTCCTTCCTCAAACATTCGTCATCACGCTTAAACACGGCTCATATGAGGGTGATGCGAACGAGTATCTAAATCGATCGCTGGATGCAGCTAAAAGAATCGCAGCAGAAGATTCTCGTCTGATGACGATCCAGCACTACGATCCCATTCATGATGGTTGGTTGACTCGCTTTGTAAACCATTTGCGCTTCAAGCTCATTGATCTTCCGGAGCAATATGCTGAATTCATCCGTAATCATGTGGAACCGGGCGGCACGGTAGTCTACCTGGAAGGTGGAGCGACCTGGCTGCGGTATCGTGTGGGCGAGCGAAGCGTCTTCCAGGTCGGCGGTTGGGGGGATATTTCCCCCGAGGAGTTCCTCGATGCCTCACCGCGGATTGTAGAGTATACCCGCAGTGCCGGGCTGAAATATAGCGACTGGAGGCTGACACAGTATCCGCTCGAATGCGGACCCGAATCCGAATGGGGGACAGAGCCCGGGCTTGCAGAAGCGCTGGAAAAGTTCTGCGAAGTGGAAGGCTTTAATTTTGTGCGGATACCCCTTCCGCATCCCAAAGATTTTTCGCGGTTGGCTTTTGCAGCTGCACTGAAATTAATAGACAAGGAAGGGCGCTCACCCTCCGGCGTGTCGGTGGAATGCTTCAGCCAGTTTGATTCAACCAGTGTACGATCAGGAGGATTGCTTCCGCTATGGTTGATTTTCAATACCAAAGACAGTGCACGCTATCTCAAGGAAATGGCGAAGGAATTTCCCAAGGATAAACCCGTCTTCTTTTCAGCACTGTCAACTTTTTCCCTAACCCCCGACATGGCAACCTGGGAAGACTGGATGGACGCAATGGGCAGAACGGATTTCATCAACACCGGGTCGCGGCAGAGTCACTACCCGGCAGATGCGCGCGCATTGATCAAATGGCAAGTACCTTTACGCGAGTGGGTCGAGAAGAATCGTCAACCGATTACCACCACATTAACCGCGGAAGAATTGGCTCGGCTGGCGAAGGATCTATAGCAGGGTTTTCAGCGCACTTAAGAGAATATCCACATCACGCGTTGAGTTGTAGCCCTGAATGGATACGCGAATCAGCTTCCTTCCGTTCCAGGTGATCAGTGGTACTTCTATACGATATTCGTCATACAATCGTTCCTTCAATACCGTTACGTTTGTGTCAGCAGGCAGCGGGGCAGCGGCGAGTTGAGCAAACCACAACGGGTCATCAGGATGAAGTGGTGTGATACCTGTCAGAGCGCAGATCTGCGCTTGGGCTTCACAAGCCAACTGGTGACAGGCAGTCCGTATGGCAGTCCAATCATGATCAGCCTGAAATTGAATCGCAGCCGGCACAGTAAGGTATGCCGCAATATCCCGTGTTCCAGTCCATTCATGATAGTCTATGAAAGCTGATCCGGAGGGTGTCTCGCTCTCATAACCCCAGGATATGATCAGCGGTTTAAGCAATTTCTGTGCTTCAGGCCGCGCGTAAAGAAATCCTGCACCTTTCGGAGCACACAACCATTTGTGCAAATTGCCGCCATAAAAGTCCGCGCCAATTGCCTGCATATCAATTGGAATTTGACCGGGAGCATGCGCACCATCTACAACAGTGAGTATGCCTTCATGTCGGGCGCGAGTGCACACTTCAGCCACAGGGAAAATGATCGCAGTCGGGCTGGTGATATGACTTAGAAAAATAACCCTCGTCCGTGATGTAACACCTTCCCAAAGTGCATTGATAAAATCTTCTTTGGTTGTCATTGGGACAGGTATCGGCTGGTTTTTGTAGCTGAAACCATGTTCTTTTGAAAGAAACCGCCAAGTCCGGTCACAGGCACCATACTCATGGTCTGTCGCAAGGACCTCGTCACCAGTGCCAAGACCCAGCGAACGTGCCACTATATTCACTGACACGGTCACATTGGGTGTGTAAACGAGATTATCCGCAGCGGTATGGAAGTATTCCGCCAGGGAAGAACGCGCTTCGCGCATCAGGCCAATAAAACGGCGACCGAGGAACTCCACCGGTTGGCGTTCCAATTCGAGTTGCCAGCGCTGGTATTTGCGAAAAACCTTTTTGGGGGTCGCACCAAAAGAACCGTGGTTGAGAAAGGTAACGCCTGGGTCAAGCAAGAATAGACGTCGCAGGTTGCGCATTTATCCTCCAAGATCCTATTCTAGCCTCAATTAACACTATTGTTATCATTTGCCACATCACGAAATCCGTCGACCCCGTTATAATTCGCCCCGTGATCAATATCCGAAGCCGGCTGGTTAATCGCGATGTTCCAGAAAAATACCGGTATAATTTTTTGCATCTTTTCCTCGACATTGCCTGGTTTGGCGTGCTTAGTGGAAGTGCGATTAACTTCCTTAACATCTATGCCACACGTCTGGGGGCGACACCCATTCAAATTGGATTGCTGAGCGCCGCCACAGCAGTAGTCAACCTGATATTCGCAATCCCCGCCGCTCACTGGCTGGCAAATCACTCGATCGGCAAAGCCGTTTTCTGGACATCCATATTCTATCGTGTCGGGTTTTTACTCTGGGTTCCGCTCCCTTGGCTATTCAATGCACCGACACAGACCTGGGCTCTAATCGTGCTCGCGCTGTTCATGGGCATTCCCTTGACTGCCCTCGGCGTCGGCTTCAATGTCCTTTTTGCAACCTCTGTACCAACGCAATACCGGGCTTATGTCGCCGGGACCCGAAATGTTCTGCTTTCAATCACTTTCATGCTGACTTCACTTGGTTGCGGCTTCCTACTTGACCGAGTCGCGTACCCATTAAATTACCAGATCGTTTTTCTGATCGGGGCAATCGGCGGGGGGATGAGCAGTCTCCACTTATTTTTTGTCCGTCCCGTTACCGAAGAAACCACGGACGGGAATCTGACCCCTCTCCAGCCCAACTTCGTTCCCGAGAAAAAACGACCCGCTCAAACCTGGTTTACCTCTATTCGTGCCGATATCTGGAGGTCGCCTTTCCGTATCACGCTGTTATTGTTTCTAGGATTCCATCTGGCACAATATCTTGCCATTCCACTCTTTCCAGTCTACAACGTGCGCGTGCTCCAATTGACCGATGAGAACATCGGGATCGGGACTGCTTTGTTTTATTTGACCGTCCTTATCGGTTCGACGCAGCTCGCTCGGATTGTCCGACGAATAGGTCATAAAAACGTGACAGGCTGGGGAGTGGCAGGATTAAGCTTGTACCCGATATTTTTAGCCTCATCCGGCTTTGTCTGGCATTACTATCTGGTTTCTTCTTTTGGAGGTTTCATATGGGCGATGGTCGGGGGTGGCTATGCCAACTATCTGTTGGAAAAAGTTCCTGAGAACGACCGGCCTGCTCACCTGGCATGGTACACCGTAGTGCTCAATATCGCCGTGCTGGTTGGCTCGCTCGTCGGACCGGTGATATCAGATGTGATTGGGATAGCTGCAGCCTTGATCCTGGCGGGGGTTTTGCGTTTTCTTGCCGGCATGGCGATCTTAAAGTGGGGATAATTTGAAATGCTTCAATCATGTTACAATCTTTGCGATCAACCATGTCGGAACAAATCAAAGTTATCGCAACCAATCGTAAAGCCAGTTTCGAATACTTTTTGCTGGAGCATTTCGAGGCCGGGCTTGCCCTGCAGGGATCAGAGATCAAGTCCATCCGCGCCGGGCAGGTAAGCCTTGCGGAAGCTTTCGTTGAAGTAGACGGGAGTAATGCCTGGTTAGTGGAGGCGCACGTTGCCCCTTATGAACAGGCAAATCGATTTAATCACGATCCGAAACGCCGACGACGGCTTCTGCTCCACAGAAAAGAAATTCTCGAATTATGGGATGCTGTCCGACAAAAAGGTGTAACCATCATCCCGACGCGGATCTATCTCAAAGAAGGACGTGCTAAAATAGAAATTGCCCTCGCCAAGGGAAAGAAATTACACGACAAGCGCGCCTTGATCGCAAAACGCGATGAGGAACGCGAGTTAAGCAGGCAGGAAAGAAGCCAGAGATAACCTGTCGCTTTTTCTCCTTCTAAACCTAAAAAATAATGCCTCCATCTCGAATTAACACCATCAATGTACTCCCTGAAATAGATAAAAGAAAAATATACACACGTTTGATTCCGCAGGAATTGCTGACCCGTTTCCGTTTACCAGAACGCAATTCCCAGCGCCTGCAATCTTTCATCCAATTTAGATTCGCGCCCGGTTCCAGCGATGTTGAGCTATCGCTATTCCATGAGCATCGATTTCCTGATCCCATTTTATACGGTCATTTGACGGATACAGTGAACGGGCAAATCCATGTATTACTCTACATTCTCAATGACCCCGATTCGCCTCGTTTCAACGTTGATAAAATGCCTGACGGGACACCCACGAAGTTCGGTACTCTAAGACGAAACCTGGAAGCTGAAAACGACGCAATGGTTGCAGGACTTGCACCGGGGCAGGTGCGCCGTGGTCTGCGACTGCTGACTGAGGCTATTGGTTACTTCGAACGGTTTGTCAGCAGCCTCGGACATGATATGTATTTCGCCGAGCCTCTTTATTATCATAACGCGGTGCTCTTCGAGCGTCATGGATTTTCCTACCAGGCAGGACGAAAACGGATGGAGCAGATCGAGTCCGGATTTGCAGATGGTGGAGATTTGTTCCAATCACTGGACGGATCAACACCTTTTCGTAGTCCTGCTGCGCAGCAAAGTATACGATTGCGATCATGGGCGATCCATGATGGCATTTTAGGTGATCCGTTTACAGATGTAACAATGTACAAGCAGATTGGGAAATCAGCCGGGGTGTCCACTTGCCCGAGCTGTGGCTGGTAACCGGATTCAATCGTCAGGGATGATTGCAGGAATCAAGGACCCCAACGCGGTTGCCAATCGCAGTACTCATTTTGAGTGAGACGGGTCAACCGGGTACCGTCAGTTCGCATGATATAAATCTCACACCCGTCATCATTGCCTATATCGTTGTAGTAAGCAGTAAAAACAACCCAGAGTCCATCGGGGGAAATGCTGGGGCCTTGACTATTGCCTCCGGAGGGTGTCATTTGGTACGGATCGCCTCCGTCTAAGGGTATAAAAAATAACTCGCGCCCCCAGGGTTCTCCAGCGTACGTGACCGCCCACTTTCCATCTGGGGACCAATCAGAACGGCCACGCAGGGTGGCCATGTGGGTCACCTGCTTGAGACCGGTACTATCCAGATTGATTATAAACAATTGGATGGCATTTTGGGTATCACGAGAGGCAAACAGGATTTGATTGTCATCGGGTGACCAAGTTGGGTCCCAGCCAGGAGTAAAAACCCTTCTCGGATGACTACCGTCACGGTTCATCACCCATACAGAGTTTATTTGATCATCACCCAGAGTGAAGGCGATGTATTTACCATCAGGGGAAATTTCTGGAGAGGTTAATGTCCCCAGTCCATCAGTCAACTGACGGGTGTTACCCTGCAAATCCATCTCGTATATTTCATAAACTCCGGTGGGATTGGCGGAGTAGACAATGCTGTTTCCATCCGGTGCCATTGAAGGATAGAAATGAGCAGAAAAATCATCCTTGGTCAATCGTGCAAATCCTGTTCCATCAACATTGATGACACAAATCTGGTCCTGGTACCGGATACCAGAAATCTGGCATGTGAAAACAATCTTTCCTGAAGGATTCAGTTCAATCGTTTGAGTATCAGGTTGAACGATTTCATTCGTGGGCGTGGATGGAAGTGTTGAGGTTTCCGTGAGCGTGGGGATAGAAGTCGAATTTGCAGGAACAAGCACAAGAATTGAACATCCTGAAATTGACAATAATATAACGAAGACAATCCCCAGTTTTAATCTAATGACCATAATGAAGTTCAATTCGAATGATTGCCATTAATTGTATTCCCAAATTCCCCCTTTTCCAGTAGATCGATAAAAACATCAACAATTTTTGAATCAAAGAAAATACCGGAATGATCCCGGATATATTTGATGATGTCTTTATAATTCGAACCCTTGCGGTATGGGCGGTCTGAGCAGAGCGCATCCCAAACGTCTACGACGGTAAATATTCGAGCGGCGAGGGGGATTTTTTCACCTTTCAAACCTTTTGGATAACCAGATCCATCCCAACGTTCATGGTGGCTGATCGGGATATCCAGCGCAGGGCGCAAATAAACAACTGGATATAGCATACCATAGGCATAAACGGGATGCTGACGCATCTCATGCCATTCCTCAGGAGTAAGCGGTCCGGGTTTGAGCAGGATATGATCCGGGATGCCCATTTTACCGATGTCGTGGAGCAAAGCACCGCGCCGGATATGAATAAGATCCTCTCCATAAACACCCAGTGCCCTGGCCAGGATAATGGTCATTTCCGTTACTCGCTTGGTATGACCTTCCGTCTCTTTGTCCCTCAAATCTAGAGCGCAGGACCAACCCTCGATGGTCGCGTCGTATGCGTCCGCGAGCTCAAAGTGCGCTTCATGGAGCTGTTCCTCTGCACGCTTGCGTTCTGTGACATCGCGCGAGGTGAGAACAATCCCATCTACTTCGTGAGTACCTAAAAGATTAGTGGCAGCAGATTCCAGATAAATCCAATGGCCTTTAGCGTGTCTAAAGCGATATTCAACTGCCGCTTCTTCTAATTCGCTTCTAGCGATTGAGTTCATAAACTTGGCAACCCGATCACGATCATCGGGATGCGTATGGCTGAATGGTTCTTTTCCAATAAAATAATCAGGCGGGTAACCCAGAATACGTGAGGCGGAGGGACTTTCGTAAGTAATAATACCTTTATCATTATGGACTGTGATGATGTCGCTAAGGTTTTGTACCAAAGAGCGGAACCGTACTTCACTCGCCCGTAATGCTTCCTGGGAATGGTTTTTCTCATCTCTGAGACGCTTTTGCTCAAGTGCCCGATCAATCGCCTGTCCTAACCGACTGAGGCGGTCTTTAAGAAGGTAATCAGTCGCACCCTGCTTCATGCAGTCTACCGCGACTTCTTCACTAATCGTTCCAGTCACGACAATGAAGGGTATATCAAGCTGACGTTCCTGCAAGAGATGAAGTGCCCGCAATGCAGTGAATTGGGGCAAGTTGAAATCAGCCAGGATAACTTCTGGCATTTGCTCCAGACCTGCCAGATAATCAGCTTCCGAATCTACACGATGCCAGTCAGGGTCATACCCGGCATCTCGCAATTCAAAAAGCAGCAATTCAGCATCGGCCGGTCGATCCTCCAAGAGCAACAATTTCAAAGGAACCGCCATTTACTTTTCTCCTGAAAAACACAATACAAACGCACTCATTTTCAATTTCTACTCTTCGACCTTTGATATGGGCGATTCATTTAGTAAAACCCAGTAGAGACCAAGCTGGCGAACCGACTCGGAAAACTGCTCAAAATCAATGGGTTTGACGATATAACTGTTTACACCCAGGTTATAACTTTCTATAATATCCCGATCCTCGCGGGATGAAGTAAGAACAACGACCGGAATTTGGCGAGTCCTTGGATCTAATTTTATCCGCTTCAAGACCCCGAGTCCATCCATCTTTGGTAACTTCAAATCCAACAGCACGACTTTAGGAGTTTCTTCAACATTTCGACCTGCATAAGCCCCGGTGCCAAATAAATAATCAATCGCTTCAATTCCATCTCGAGCAAGGTGAATATGATTGGCAATATGATGTTTCTTAAGCGTATAAAGCGAGAGTTCTGCGTCGTCAGGATTGTCTTCTACAAGTAATATTTCGACTAAATGCTCAGCCATATCATACTCCTGGTTGATTTTCTAATTCAATTCCCCCGAATCCATTTATGGTGAAAAAGAATGTAGCTCCCTCACCCAGAGCTGATTTTGCCCAGACCCGCCCGCCGTGACGACGAACAATCCGCTCGACGATCGCCAAACCAACACCGGTACCTTCATATTCATCGGGACGGTGAAGACGTTGAAAGACTCCGAAAAGCCTGTCTGCATACTTCATGTCAAATCCAGTGCCGTTATCCTTTATAAAGTAGACAACCTCATCGTCGGCTTGAAATCCTATTTCAATTTGAGCATGTTCACAGTTACGCGTAAACTTAAGTGAATTAGAAATTAGGTTTACCCATACCTGGTGCAATAGCGAGGGATCTCCTTCACAGGTCGGCAAATCTGCGATTTTTATATCCACATCTCTTCCATCCCGTTCCGGAGCAAATTCATCCATTGTTCGGAGAGCTAGCTCCCTCATATCCACCCTCTGTTTTCCTACAGGGTGGCGTCCTAAACGCGCAAAGGCCAACAAATCATCAATCAAGTGACCCATTTGCTGAGTGCTGGCGCGGATGATGTGAACATAGTTGTTACCATCCTCGTTCAATACAGTATGAAATTCCTTCTCGAGGATGCGGGAATAACCATCCAATGCTCGCAGAGGTGCTCGAAGATCGTGTGAAACTGAATATGAGAATGCTTCCAATTCGCGAACTGCAGAAGCAAGTTGAGTAGTTCGCTCAAGTACTCGCTTTTCCAGCTCTTCGTTAAGTGTCTGGATCGCTTGTTCCGCTTTTTTCCGCTCAGATATATCATTCGCATTTAGGATGGCCATTTCAACCCGCCCTTCATTTATCACGGGGGCAAGGTTGCAGGCATACCATGCTGTGGGATGGGTGTCATCCTGCGTAGCTATTTCAAAATTAACCCCTTTACCTTCCAGAAAAACTTGATCCAACGCCTTTTCAACCATAAGGCGGTTTTCATCCTGAACAAAATGTATAAATGAGTGACTGCCAAGATCGCCCAATCCCATACCCGGCAGGAATCGATTCCCGAAGAGGACATTTCCGGATCGATCCAATAACAGAATATATTGTGGAGCATTTTCGGTTAGAGTGCGCCAGCGCGTTTCCGACTCTAACAAGGCGTCTTCAGAACGTTTTCGTTCAATGGCCATGGCAATTTGAGTAGAAACAAAAGCTAGTACATCCTTATCCTCGTCAGTCAGGCGTTCACGTTTTGTATAGGTTTGAACTGCTATTACTCCAATAACCCCTTGCGCGATATTGAGGGGAGCCCCAAGCCAGTCAACGGAATTGGCACCTATCATTTGAACTTCACCGTTTTTCAGGAGATTTTCAAATACATCGGGAGTAGCCAGCAGCGATGAACCTGTTCTCAGGACATAACTAGTCAGGCCGCGGTCAGGAGAGTGCGGGGCTGGTGTTGTATCATATTGGTCCACGTAATACGGGTAATAAAACTCATCTCTATCCTTATCATACAGCGCGATATAGAAATTTTGTGCAGGCATTAAATCATTGATGATGCCGTGGATCAGGTAGAATAATTCATTCAGGTTTTGAGCTGCCTGCACAGAGTGAGATATTCTGTAAATAGCTGTTCGCACCTGCTCCGCTCGTTTGCGCTCATTTATTTCACGAACTGCGACCAGAATTCGGTTCTTTCCAGCGACAACTGCCTGGCGCATATTAACTTCAATCCAAAATAAAAACCCCTCTTTGTGTTTTGCACGCCACTCGAACAATTGTGAACCTGATTGAATTGCTTCCTTCATGTATTTTTTATAATACTTTTGTGTATAGGGTATTTCTCCAGAACTCAGTGTGCTAATTCGCAATCTGAGCGCCTCCTCACGCGAGTAACCATACATCTCAGACATTTTCTGATTAACATCGATGATTTCACCGGTATCTATATCCAGGACAAGAATAGCTTCGTTGACCGCATCGAAAATTGCCCGGGATCGTTCATCGCTTATTTTTAGAGATTTCTGCGCCTGTGCCAGTTCTTCTATGTGTGCTTGCAGACCTCGGATTAGGTTACCCAATTGGTCACGCATTTTATTTAGCGTAATTGCCAGCAGGTTCAACTCATCCTTCATTTCATTTGGGTTGATGACCACTTCCAGATTTCCCTGCCCCAACTGGTCTGCGGCGGAAGTGAGCTCACCGAGAGGTTTTCCCACAACCCACCAGATAACGAGGCTCGCCATGATTCCTGTCAGCGCAAGGCTTGCCAGCAATTGAATGAGAGTCAATTGCTCAATTTCTATGAGAGGGGATTGGATATCTTGAGAGTTGCCGATCGCGACAACGGTTAAATCTTTTCCAGGGATAGGTGCATAACCGAATACAATGCCTGCACTCTCATTTATGCCTTCGCCTGCCTGCCCTGAAGTGATCGATTTTACAATTCCATCCCCAAAATCCGAAGTAATATTACTCCCCACCTTCGATACATCTGGATGGGCTATATAAACCCCTTCTGGATTTATTACAAAAACATAATGATCATCCAGTTGAGTTCCTAGAATTATGGCTTCTTGTGAGATTGATCGTTCACTACCTGCCAGAGATATTGCAACTGCCTGTGCTTGCTCACGAAGGTAATGAGTGCCAAGAGAATAAAAGCTGTTGGTAATCGTGAGATGCACCAATAAAGCCAATATCCCTAATGGAACGAAGGTTAACAGTAAGAACAATACTGTTAAACGCAGCGCCAGGGACCCCTTTGATTTCATGGCTGACGATCGTTTCTCGCTAAGTTTACATGATTACCAAGCATAAATTAATTCTACACTACATCACAAATAAACAATCCCCCTGAAAGTTCCATAGGGAAAATCAGCAATACCGCCCATGTATAAATCCTCCCGACTCCAAATATGGTATATTTTATTCATTAAAACACCCTCGCCACAGGGAGAATTGAATGACCCTTAATACCGGAATATTGAAGATAGCTCTGATCTTAATCCTTGTTTCCATCATACCCGCCTGCATGCCTCAAACAAGTGTGACGAACGTCCAGATTACCCCTGTGCAGGGACAGCCGTCACGCGTGCCCCCGACTCCAATATCCTCACCTACCATAAACCAGATTAAAGAATATCACCTTCCCCCTTATTACTCAAATTCTTACCACGATTTGGTTGAGACTTCAAAAAATGAAAGTGGGCTGATTATTTATTCCATCCTGGGCAAGGATAGCTGGCAGCCGGCCATTGAAGCGTTTAATGCTCATTTCCCATGGATCCAGGTCACGACCATCGATCTTGGCGCAAATGAGGTATTTGAACGATACGCTGCTGATTCAAACGCCGGAGAAAGAACCGCAGATTTGATTGTCTCTTCTGCCCCGGACGGCTGGTTGAACTTCGCCAATTCAGGTCAAATCGTTCCTTACATTTCAGAAGAAGACATATTTGTGCCCCCTTGGGCCAGACTTGCCCCCGGTGTATACACCATAGCCAGCGATCCCATGGTCATTGTATACAACAAGGAATTCATTCCAAACCCACCCCATAGCATGGCGGATCTTGCCAAAATGATTGGGGGCGATCCTGAGGAATTAAACGGAAAGATAACTTCATATGATGCTGCTCAGAATTCAACCGGGCTAGCCATTAACTGGTTCTGGACTAATTTCATGGGCGATTCCGGTTGGGATATTCTGGCGAGGATTGGGAGGACCAAACCCAGTCTAAAAACTTCTGCAAGCAGCATGGTGTCTTCTGTGCTTAGCGGGGATACACCGATTGGTTATTTTGTTTCGCCGGTAGCCTTTCTCCCTATGCTGGACCAACAGTCTAATCTTGGTTGGGCTTATATCACGGACGGGCAGCCAATTCTTATGCGCAGCATCGCTGTCACAAACCAGGCTGCAAACCCCAATTCGGCAAAATTAATGGTGGATTTTCTCCTCTCCCAGGAAGGCCAGCTTTCACTTGCCCTGAGCGGGATGACTCCTTATCGCTCTGATATCGCCAATGTGGAGATTTTCAAACCTGTGGATGGCAGCCAAAAACACATCCATTTCAACCAGGTCATTGAAGCAGTTGGACTCAACAACCTGATTTTTATTAATCTGGATCCAGAGATTATCAAGCCTGAAAAACGGGATATGTTCATAGAAAAATGGAATGGAACAATGGGTAGATGAAAGGAGCCCAGGTAAACCTGCGGCTCCTTACAAAAACATCCTGCCCGGATGTTAAATTTCGTTTCTATTGATTAAATTTCACCTAAGTTTAAAACTCCTCCCCGTGCCCCGATAAATAACTCGAAATAACCCCATCGTAATGGGTAGTCAATGCGAAGCCTTTGACTGCCAGTTCCTTGCGCCTTGCCGGTGAAACACCCCCTGAGCGGAGCTCGCCCAGCACCGAGTCATAATCAGCCGGGTCGCAGATAAGGGTGACTCGCTCATGGTTTTTGGCGGCCGCACGGATGAGTGTCACACCACCGATATCGATATTTTCGACAACTTCAGCATAGCTGACATTGGGGATTGAGATGGTCTCTTCAAAAGGATAAAGATTTACCGCAACAAGATCAATGTAGTCCCAACCCAGGCTCAGTAACTGCTGGTGATCAGCTTCCGATGGACGCGCAAGCAGCCCCCCATGGATAGCCGGGTGGAGGGTCTTGACTCGTCCGCCGAGGATTTCCGGCGATTGGGTATAATCCGCCACTTCAGTGACGGCGATGCCGTTCTCGCGCAGCAACTTCGACGTGCCGCCCGAGGCGAGCAGGGACCAGCCGAGATCGGTCAGACCCTTGGCAAATTCAGCGAGACCGGTTTTGTTGTGGACAGAGAGAAGGGCTTTTTTCATATTTAGGTCCTTTATTTACCACAAAGAAATCTAAAGTTCTCCTTCGTGATCCAATTTGGCTTTTGTGGCGAGATGATTCTTAAGCGTTTTTACTAATAAGTCATGTTCCACATCATGCACGCGGAGTTCAAACTGCTCCAGCGATTCGCCAGTCTGGAAGAAGATTTCCTGTGAGGATAACACAGGTCCCGAATCCACACCTTCGTCCAGGACAAGATGCACCATCACGCCGGTACGGTCGATCTCACCACGCTGCCAGGCTGCGTAGGCACGTTCGATGGCGTGCGTGCCAGGGAAGGTCCCGGGCAGAGCAGGATGTAAGTTAATGACCCGGTTCGGGAACCGGTCTAAAAAGGTGGATGTCAGTAAGCGCATCCAGCCTGCCAGGATAACGTAATCAGGCCGGTAAGAAGCAGCGTACCCAGCCAGCATGGCGTCATACGCGCGTCGGTCAGGTTCCTGGGCTTTGGTCAATGCCAGGGTAGGGACACCTGCCCGGGCAGCGCGAACCAGACCATAGGCATCCGGTTTATTCGAGATCACAGCAGCAACAGTTGCGGGGAGTTCGTTCGCTGAGATCGCGTCGAGGACTGCCTGCAGGTTGGAACCATTCCCAGAGATAAGGATAACTAGTCGAGCAGACATTAAAAATCCTTCTTGAAGTCATTGCGAGGGGCGATAATCCGTGGCAATCTCCCGTATAACGAATATTTCAAAATCAAGAGGAGATTGCTTCGTCGGGCTACGCCCTCCTCGCAATGACACTCGCTAGTGGTGGAACAAGCGCACCCCGGAGAAGACCATCGCCATGCCGTATTCGTTGGCGGCGTCGATGACATCTACATCACGTGCGGACCCGCCTGGTTCGAGTACGTATTTCACGCCGCTGGCGGCGGCTCGGTCGATGGAGTCGCGGAAAGGGAAGAAGGCGTCGGAGCCGAGAGTGACCTTTGTTATCCCGTTAAGCCAGACGCGCTTTTCGTCCGGGGTCAGTTGAGGGGGAATCTCGGTGAAAATGGCGCCCCACAGGATTTTTTCAGCAGGCGTGATGTCGTCGCGCAGGAACTGGTCGATGGCGTTGTCGCGATCGGGGCGCTTTATCTCTTTTCGGAATGGAAGTTCAAGTATGGTAGGATGCTGGCGCAGGCGCCACAAATCCGCTTTTGCCCCAGCGAGGCGTACACAATGGATGCGTGATTGCTGTCCCGCACCCACACCGATGGTCTGCCCGTCAGCGACGAAACACACCGAGTTGGACTGGGTGTACTTGAGTGTGATCCAGGCAACGGTCATGTCTCGAATAGCCTCGGCAGGCATGTCCTTGACCGTGGTAACGATGTTGGCAAAGTCAGCAGGCGTGACGGGGCGATTGTTTCGACGCTGTTCTAAAGTTACCCCGAATACTTCGCGTGTTTCGATGGGTTCAGGCTGGTAATCGGGGTCAATCTGAATGACAGCGTATTTGCCCTGCTTTTTTTTCTTAAGGAGGTCGAGCGCTCCGGCTTCATAGGATGGTGCGACAACACCATCCGAGACCTCGCGGGCGATAATGCGTGCAGTTGAGATGTCAACCATATCCGATAGCGCTATGAAGTCACCGAAGGAGCACAGGCGATCCACACCACGCGCACGGGCGTAAGCGGTAGCAAGCGGCGAGAGTTCAAGGTCATCCACAAAATAGGTTTTCCTTAGCGAATCCGAGAGTGGCGTGGCGACCGCCGCACCGGACGGGCTGACGTGTTTGAACGAAGCTGCAGCCGGCAGGTTGAGCGCGGTTTTGAGCTCGCGCACCAACTGCCATGCATTGAGCGCATCCAACAGGTTGATGTACCCCGGCGAACCACCCAGCACCGTGATAGGTAAATCTGCTCCGGTTTTCATGTAGACCCGGGCGGGAGTCTGGTTGGGATTCATGCCGTAACGGAGGTTGAGGTCTTTCATAAAAGGAGTCCTTTCGGTACAATCACATAGAGCATAAAAGTAAGAAATTCATTATGCATTCCAGATTCTCCATAGTTTCTTGATTCACCATCCCGATTATAATTATTCTAACGGAGGCATTATGAGCAAAGAAGATTACGCAAACTGGGTCGCCATGGACCGCAAGCAGTTACATCCGACTTACCATCCCAAGTCACACGCCGATCCGCTGGTGATAGAGCGCGGGGAGGGCGTCTGGCTTTACACAACCGATGGGCAGGTAATCCTGGACGGCATGGCAGGGCTGTGGAACGTCAACGCTGGTTACGGGCGCGAGGAACTTGCCCAGGCTGCCTACGACCAAATGAAAAAGCTCGCATTCACATCCAACTTCTCCGGCATGACCAACCTGCCGTCCACCTTGCTCGCCGATAAACTCGCCGGTTTCGCCTATGAGGGGCTGAACACCACCCACTTTACGTCCGGCGGTTCGGAGTCCAATGATTCCGCGTTTAAAACAGCGCGCTATTACTGGAAGCGCAAAAACAAACCAGGCAAGTTTAAGGTCATTGCCCGCAAAGGCTCGTATCACGGTGTGACCATGTATGCCACCTTCGCCACGGGACTGGAGAAGTATCACACCATGTTCGGCCCGGCGGTGGAAGGTTTCGTCCACATCCCCGCGCCGTACCCGTATCGATTCGAGGGCGAGATAAAACCGGGCGAAACGGTCGGACAGGCTGCGGCGCGCGCTCTCGAGGAAGCCATCCTGCGCGAAGGCGCGGACACCATCGCCGCGTTCATCGCTGAGCCGGTGATGGGCGTGGGCGGGGTTATCGTCCCGCCGGATGATTACTTCCCGCTCGTCCGCCAGATCTGTACCAGGCACGACATCCTGTTCATCGCCGACGAGGTCATCACCGGCTTCGGACGCACCGGAGAGTGGTTCGCGCTGAAACACTGGGGCGTCAAACCTGACATATTGTCCTTCGCCAAAGCCATCACGAGCGGATATGCTCCCCTGGGCGGTATCCAGATTTCGGATGCCATACGCGAAACGGTGGAGACTGCCGCCGAGAGCGAGGCGTACATGCACGGCTTCACTTACTCCGGCCATGCCATGGCGTGCGCTGTGGGGCTGAAGAATCTCGAGCTGATGGAGCGCGAGAACTTCACGCAACGCGCCCGTACGCTGGGTGAGCGTCTGCTCGAAGGGTTGAAGACACTCAAGGAATTTCCATTCGTCGGCGATGTGCGCGGGCTGGGTCTCATCTGCGGTGTGGAAATCGTTTCCAACAAGGAGACGAAAACCGCCGACCCGTCGCTGACGATGCGCATCTTCAAAGCCGCTCAGGCACGCGGTCTGCGTACCCGACCACTCGGGAACACGCTCGCCTTCTCGCCACCGCTCAGCATCACCGAAGAAGAAGTGGACGAAATCGTCAAGCGTCTCGGCGCGGCAATGGACTCGGTTGGCGCATAACTCATTTTTCAAGGTTCAGAATCCGGACAGGTAAACAATACCGATCCGGATTATTTATTTTAGGATCACTCTCCGCTCGCCTTTAACCAGTTCGCCAATGATATAGGATTTTTCAGGGATGAGCGACTGGATTTCAGCCACAGACGAAGCATCCACGATTGCAATGAAACCAATACCCATGTTGAACACTCGGAACATTTCTTCTTTGGTGATATTGCCCTTTTGTTGAATCAATGTCCACAACGGCGGCACTTGCCATGAGCCAAGATGGATGTCGGCATTCAAGACATCCGGCAGAACCCGGGGAATGTTTTCAATAAATCCACCTCCTGTCAGATGTGCCAGCGCCTTGATCGGAGATGGATTGCTGAGGGCTTTTTCCAGAAGCGGAAGATAAGAGCGGTGGGGCTCGAGAAGCGCGTCGGCAAGGGGAATGCCAAGTTCAGGGAAAATCGTATCGAGAGGGATATCAGCAAATACTTTTCGGATAAGCGAATATCCATTGGTGTGCGGACCGGATGAGGTGAGTCCGATCAGCACATCCCCCGCTTTCAACTCCTCGGTTCGCGGCAGGATGCTCTCTCGTTCAAGCACGCCCACAATGGTCCCCGCTACATCAAATTCACCCGGCGCATACACACCGGGCATCTCAGCTGTCTCTCCGCCGAGCAATACCATCCCTGCGGACTGGCAGGCTTCGGCGATGCCGGTGACCACTTCAGCCGCCTGTTCGGGCTTGAGACTGGATGTTGCGAAGTAGTCGAGAAAGAAGAGCGGACGCGCGCCCTGCACGAGGATGTCGTTGATACAGTGGTTGACGATATCATGTCCGAGAGAGCGATAGCGTCCGGTTTGCGCCGCCAGTTTGACTTTGGTACCCACGCCATCGGTCGAGGCGACCAGCACTGGATTCCGCATCTTTTTTAGTTCGGAGATATCGAACAGCCCACCGAAAGACCCGATGCCAGCCAGCACAGCAGGCGAATAGGTATTGCGCACAGCCTCCTGCATCAATGCGACAGCACGATTGCCGGCGTCAATGGATACCCCCGCCGAATCATAGGTGTTGAGCAGGAGTGCACGCTGCGCGATGTCATGGCGGAATTGCATGCCTTCGAAGTGGATTTTCTCCACCGCAAGGTAAACAGAGTTGACTGCCTCGGGCAGCGTATCCGCCCAGGCGGTCAGCCCAAACACCCGCCCGCCAGCGGTAAATAATTTCCCATTCTCGGATTTCGTCCCTGCGTGGAAGCAGACCAGGTTCTCAGGCAGATCATCCCTTTGATCCACTACTTTACCAATATGCGGTTTCTCCGGGTACCCCCCGCTCGCCAGGACGACGCACACTGCGCTTCCATTATTCCAGCGAATCTCCATGTCCTTTAACCGGCCATCCACGCAGGCCTCGACTATGTCGAGCAGATCCGTCTCAAGCAGCGGCAGCACAACCTGCGTTTCCGGATCGCCAAAGCGGCAATTGAACTCCAGAACCTTAAGTCCATCCGGCGTAAGCATCAACCCGGCGTAGAGCACGCCGATGAACGGAGTTCCTTCCAGACGCAGCCCATTGACCGCAGGCTTCATCACGGATTCCATCGCTTCGTCGAGAAAGTCCTTCGTGAAGATTGGCGCAGGCGCGTACGCGCCCATTCCACCGGTATTGGGTCCTTGATCCCCATCCAGCAGACGCTTGTGATCCTGAGCCGGGATCATCGGAATGATGGTATTCCCATCGGTGAACGCCATCAGCGAGACCTCCGGACCCTTCAGGTGTTCCTCGATGACCACTTCCGTACCGGCAGGACCGAATTCCTTTTTGACCAGCATCGCTTCGAGTGCAGCGACGGCTTCATCCTTTGATTCGGGCAGGACTACGCCCTTTCCGGCTGCCAGCCCGGAGGCTTTGACCACCACAGGGTAATTCACCGAGTCGAGATAGGTCATCGCTTTTTTG
>JBGOXG010000172.1:0-4929 GCA_041479025.1 Anaerolineae bacterium | reverse complement strand
GAGCACTGCGTCGCTTGGCCTTCTATTTCGGGTGCGGACGACTGGAGAAGCACCCTGCCCGTGATGAATGGCTTTTAGGAGCTGTGGTCCAAACTTATCTGCCTGTATTTTCGTCAACCTGGCCTCTGTGAGTCCAAAAACAGAATCAGGCGCTGCCTGAGCCAGGGACAACAGAAGCTCGTCACTCAACACCTTGAAGACTGGACGGTTGAGTCGTTCAGCTATCTCTTCCCGGCAGAGGCAGAGTTCATTAAGGATGGACAACTGACGGGGAGTCAGGTCCTGGTGCCCGCTGATTCGCTCCCAGCGTGCGCGGGGTAATTTTCCGTTTTCGTTACTGGGCTGGCAGGCTCGATTGAAGTCTTCTTGCGCCAGTTCAAGGAGGTCACGCTCACGCAGTTCCCTGTCAAGGATATCGCGCAGCTCGATGAGATAATGCGAATCCAACCGGGCATAGTCTTCCTGCTCTTCGGTTAGTGGACGTTTTCCCCAGTTGGATTTCTGGTACTGCTTGTTCACGCTTACGTTGAAATATTCCGTCAGCAGATCTCCCAGCCCGATGACAGAATGACCGAGAATTCGGGCGGCAATAACCGTGTCAAACAGGTTATCGAAGGTATAACCAAAATCGCGATGCAGGCAGTTTACATCGTATTCCGCAGCGTGGAAAATTTTTTCGATGGCGGGATTGGCAAAAAGCGGTGAAAGCTGGCTGAGGTCTGTCAGCGCTAGCGAATCGACCAGGTAGTCTTTCTGCGGGGTCGAGAGTTGGATCAGGCAGACCTGTTCGCGGTAGGCATGCAGGGAATTCGATTCGGTGTCCACTGCCACACGAGGCTGGGTGCGTAATTCTTCAACCAGACGTTTCAGGGCGGCAGGTGTGCTGACCCAGAAAGGTGGGGGCAGGGGAGTGGAATTCACAAAGCGATTATACCCCTAGGGGAATTCATATTGGATTATCTGATTTTTTCCATCACCATGGCACTCCCGCCGTCACTGTAGTATTTCTCCCATTCGGAAACGCGCCGGTAACCGATTTTTTCGTAGAGTTCTATGGCGCTGGTGTTGTTCACCCGCACACTCAAGCGGATGCGGCGCATGGGCATGCGGTTTTCGCATTCTACAATCAATGCATGTCCAATTCCATGCCCCCGGTATTCTGGCAGGACACCCACGGTGGCAATCCACCCGATACTCTCTTCCAGTTTGGGATCCCCGGCGATAAAACCGACCATCTTACCATCAGCGATGGCTTTGATCCGCACGACACCGGGGAAGGACAATACGGCCAGCAAATCCAGCAGAGGCCAGGCGTCTTTGGGAAAACAGACTGCCTCCAGTTTTCTTAAGGCATTCAGGTCCATGATGGATGCGTCAGAGAGTGTGTACATGTCGGGTTGAATATTAAAAAGGATCGTGGTGAAATAATAAGGGTAAATGTACCAGATGGACGCAAAAGGGACAAGCCAAAAGGACGAGATTGATAGAAAAGAGACCCTGAAGGCGCGTTCCATAAGAGCTGAAACGACCTTCAGGGTCTGGTGATTTCGAATTTTACCTGCTCTTGTTTAATGGGTTGCAGGCAATAGTGAGGCAGATTTTATGGTTTTTCTATTTTTCCTTGCGGTTCTCGATAAAGCTCTCCAGCATGCTGGTGAATTCCATAGGGAAGATGTATTTGGTGGATGCGCCCATCCCGATGGTTTTCAGGGTCTCGAAGTATTGCAGAGTCATGGTTTTCTGGTCGATATTCTTGGCGGAGCTGAAAATCTTATCCAGAGCGTTAGAGAAGCCTTCTGCCCGTAGCAGCTGTGCCTGTCGTTCACCTTCGGCTTTGAGAATGGCAGCCTGCTTTTCACCCTCAGCGCGCAGAATATTGGATTGCTTGTCACCGTCTGCCACGTTGATGGCGGCTTCGCGCGTACCGGTGGATTCGGTGACGACAGCCCGGCGAAGACGCTCAGCAGACATCTGCTTGTTCATCGCGTCCTGCACTTCACGCGGTGGGATGATCTCGCGGATTTCGACGTTGGTGACTTTGACACCCCAGCGCTCAGTGACTTCATCAAGACGGGTACGCAACATGTTGTTGATATGTTCGCGCTCGGAGAGCACGTCATCCAGGGGAATACCGCCAATGACGGCGCGCAGCGTGGTGGTGGCGATGCCGGCAGCTGCTAACTCGAAGTTGCCGACCTGAAGCACACTCTCGGCAGGTTCCAGTACCTTGAAATACCACAGGAAGTCAATACTGATGGGTGCGTTATCTTTGGTGATCGAGGTCTGGTGGGGGACTTCACGCAACTGCTCCCGAAGGTCGACCTTGACAGCTTTGTCTATGATCGGGATCAGGATCACAATGCCTGGTCCCTTAGGCTTTTGGTCCACGCGCCCGAGGCGAAAGACTACCAGACGTTGATACTCGGGCACCACGCGAATGATATTCGAGGCGGCGAGGACTACCACAACGATGGCGATAACCACCAAACAGAGGATAAGGGTTGCATATTGCATAATCGTTTCTCCTTTTTGAGTAAATCAGGATTCGCTTTTCGTTTCAGGTTCGACCACGAGAATGAACCTGTCGCGTTTTACCACCCGGACGCGTTCCCCGGCAGGAATAGGCTCCTGGCTGCGGGCGCTCCACAGCTCACTATCGATCAAGATGGAACCATCCTGGTGGATATCCGTGCGAGCCTCGCCAGTCTCACCGATCAACACATCGATGTCATGGTGTTTCTTGGCTTGTTGCGCCTGGATGCTTTTCTTCGCTGCGAACCAGATAAATGTCGCTGCCAGCGCTGAGATCATGATTGCCAACAGGGGGCTTACCAAGGGTGCGCCACCAGAACCGGTGAACAAGAAGAGGGAACCTCCAATGAGCATAACGATGGTAATAACCATATAGAAAAGGCTGTTCTTGCTCCGGATGGCGATGAAGAAAGGAACGACGCTTAGCAGGAGCACAATCAGCGCCCACAGATTCATGCCGAGGTTGTAAACCATGTAGGCACTCACTCCAATTAGGAACAGGGCGGCAAGTTCGATCAATCCGGTGCCAGGCGCGACGATGGCTGCAAGAATCGCGAGCAGTGCCAGAACGGACGTCAGGTAAGCAATGTTAGGGTTTAATAGAATATCCATAAGGGGACTCCTGTGGAACGTTGAATCTATTATACAACGGGTTATATCCTCCTCTATAAGATTTACGTTGGTTATCCATAGGAGTTTCGCAGGGTGTTGACCGGGTAGGAAGGTTGTATAATTGGCGCGGTCTGCTTGCATTTTCCTCTGCATCAAGGAGTTGGAATGAAATTCAACAAAATTTGCGTATTAGGTTTGGGATACATCGGCCTGCCTACTGCCAGTACTTTTGCAACGAACGGACTGCAGGTCATTGGTGTCGATGTAAATATGCGCGTAGTCGAAACTCTCCGGCGGGGTGAGATCCACATCCATGAGCCGGGGTTGCGCACCGTGGTAGAGTCAGCGATCAACTCCGGCAATCTACGGGTGGAGACTACGCCCGAAGAAGCGGATGCTTTCATCATCGCTGTCCCCACCCCGTTCTACGAGGATAAAACAGGCGACTATAACGGTGAGACCTACAAGCTGGCGGATTTGCGCGCGGTCACCTCTGCGGCTGAAGCCATTGTGCCCCACCTGCGGAAGGGGAACCTGGTCGTACTCGAGTCGACTTCTCCGCCGCGCACCACCAGTGACCTCCTCGTGCCGATTCTCGAAAAATCCGGCCTCAAAGCCGGTGCGGATTTTCATCTCGCCTATTCACCGGAGAGGGTACTGCCGGGGCAAATCCTGCGTGAACTCATCGAAAATGCACGCGTGATCGGCGGCATTACACCCGAATCAGCACAAGCCGGGTATGACCTCTATGCCATTTTTGTACAGGGTGAAATCGTCAAAACGGATGCCACCACCGCCGAGATGGTCAAATTGATGGAAAATACCTACCGCGACGTGAACATCGCCATCGCCAATGAGTTCGCCCGGCTTGCGGACCGTTTCGGTGTGGATGTATGGGAGGCCATCAGCCTTGCCAACCGCCATCCGCGCGTAAAGATCCTCAGCCCGGGACCCGGCGTGGGGGGGCACTGCATCAGCGTGGATCCGTGGTTCTTTGTCGAGACTGCCCCCGACCTGACCCCGCTGATCTACACCTCCCGGCAGGTCAACGACTCTCAGCCTCACTACGTCCTTGAGCTGGTTCAACGTGCGCTGGGTTCGTTAAAAGGCAAGAAAATTGCCGCACTCGGCCTGGCTTATAAACCGGATGTGGATGACCTGCGGGAGAGTCCCGCTGTGGAGGTGGTCCGCCTGCTTCAGGATGCCGGAGCGTTGGTGAAGGCGTTTGAGCCCTACAAACCCGCAGCCGAATTGCCGGGCATTGATACGATGCCTACACTGGAAGGTGCGCTGGCAGACGTGGATGCTGTCATCTTGCTGGTCAATCATAGCGTGCTGCGTGATCTGACTCCCGATAAGGTTAAATCCTTGACTCCTGCCCGTGTGTTAATTGACACTGTCAACGGCTGGGCTGGCAAAAATTGGGCTGACGCAGGATTCAAGCTATTCCGCCTCGGCGTCAGTGATAGATTAAGCCTGAAAACTGGTAGAACTCAATGACCCCACGTGTCTTAACTGTTTTCGGCACCCGTCCCGAGGCAGTAAAAATGGCGCCTGTCGTGCAGTATCTCAAGCGCACGCCGGGTATCGAGTCATTTGTCTGTGTCACTGCCCAGCACCGCCAGATGCTCGATCAGGTGCTTGATTTATTTGCCATTACCCCCGATGTCGATCTCGACCTGATGCGCGACAACCAATCCCTGGCTGAGTTGAGCGCAGCAATTTTCACCCATCTCGATCCCGTCCTGGCCGATATCAATCCCGACTGGGTGCTGGTGCAGGGAG
>JBGOXG010000151.1:0-5602 GCA_041479025.1 Anaerolineae bacterium | reverse complement strand
TCACGATACACAGAACAGCCCGGGATCCCCTAGAATAAAGGCCTTGCGATCCGTAGGTGAAATTTAATAGATTTTTCTCAAGAGAGTCGCCGCGCAGAGCGGCGACTCTTAATCGCTTGGTCGCTGGTTCGAATCCAGCCGAGCCCACTTTTAGCACTTGTTTTAAGTCGCAAATAATATTTTTATCTACGTCCAAAACTCCCCATTAATTTAATACTGCAATTTGTTTACGTTTTCCCTTATCCAATATAGAATAATATAAGCAGGACTTTCGCTTGAAGTGCTCACATGATACCATGTGGGCATGATAACCAAGCAGCAATATGTTGAATATCTGATATGCACATTTGGCAACTACACGAGTTCAAATCTTGCCGAGCACATGGATAATGTCAGCCATGATGTCATCACGGACTACCTGAGAAATGAGCGCCATACAGCGCGTGGCTTATGGGAGTTGGTTATAGGGCTGATTGAAGACAGTCCTGAGGCCTTTCTGCTGGTAGACGATAGCGTGCAAGACAAGCGTTACTCACGGTTTATCGAGTTGGTGAAACTGCAATGCAGTGGCGCAGAACATGGATTAGTGCGTGGCATTGGTGTGGTCAATCTGGTACATAGCGCTGGGGCAGAGAAAGACTTCTAGCCGATGGACTACCGAATTTATGCACCCGACCAGGATGGTAAAAGCAAGAACGATCATTTTGCTGAAATGGTCACCAATGCGGTTTTTGCCAAGAAAATCAAGGCCAAGCGCATCTTGTTTGACAGTTGGTATGCTTCTGCTGAGAACTTGAAACTGGTTCACCGTCTAGATCTAGTCTTTCGCCAGAGGCGCAACACTGAAAAGCAATCGGATGGTCAGTTTGAGCAAAGAAAGCGGTTGGATACATCTGGACGAGATTGAGTGGACAGCGGAGCGCTTGCAAAATGGTGTGATGGTCAAGCTGAAAGAAGTACCGTTCAAAGTGCGGTTATTCAAGGTGGTTGCCACAGATGGCGACATTGACTGGGTGATTACCAATTGCCCGGATGAGACGTTGACGATGCAGGTTGCTCAAGAGGCGAGCGACGTGCGTTGGCAGGTCGAAGAACTTCATCGCGGTCTCAAACAGCTGACCGGAACCGAAAAGTGCCAGTGCCGCAAAGCACGTTCACAACGTAACCATATTGCTTGTTGCTATCATGCCTGGCTTTCTTTGAAGGTGAAAGCAAAGTCTCTCGGAAAAACGCTTTACCAAACAAAAGATGATTTGTTGAGCGATTACTTGCGGGCAGAACTGGCTGCACCTCGAATTCAGGCTTTTTTGCCCGCATAAGCGAAAGTCTTGATAAGATAGGTAATACAATAATTCCCCGCGATGATCAGGGTATTATTGTATTTCTCAATACTAATTCGCCGCCTAATGCCTATCTTAATTTCGGTGATTAGACCGTGACGGTCCATAAGCTGTTGAGCCACTAAACGGCGGCTGAGCACCTAGTTGGGCAACCCCTTCTTCAGCAAAGGTTATAATTCACATATGACTGTTGTCGTTTCGCTTCGTGATTTTGTTGATGAAATGCAAACACGCTCGGATGAAAAGGGAATTGCTTATGACTATTAGCACATGTCCCATCGCCACCATCAATGCACCCATCGAACGCGTGTGGGAATTTTTAGCTGAGCCCGCCAACTATGATTTATGGTGGGACGCAAAAACACGTTCCATCGTTCCCGAAGGACGCGCACAAGCGGGACAAAGAGTCCATGCCAAAGCGGGCGGATTCAATATCCTTCTTACTGTCGATGCTGTGGATGAATCGAAACATAAAATTGATTTCACCACGAAATTTCCCTTTGGCATCACGGGCTTCAATCACCTCACCTGCACGGCGCTTCCCAATTCAACCACGCAAGTTTCGTTTGGCTGAGACTTTGCGTTCTCACCTGTATGGTGGGGTTGGATATGGGAACACTTTGGATCAAAGCAGTTGCATGACAGTGTCGCCGATTCGCTTGCGCGTTTGAAGCGCGCTGCGGAAGGAACATAAATTGGCTTAATGTATTTGATCAGCGTTTTGGTGGGCTGTTCTTGGTAATTGGTATAGATTAAGTTGGGTATAAAAATTTGGTATGTTGGTAGTGGTGTCTTTTTTCAATCATAGTTCTGGTAGGCGCAAGGTTGCCCAACAAAGCGTGCAGTGGATTTGCGGGATTCTGCGCGATTTACAAGCATTTTTCTGGCTACGGGTTTTTTCTGCTCTCAGGCATTTCCCTAGCCCGCCCGCAAACCACTAACGCAAACCGTTGGGTGGCTTGGCTCGTTTTACTCTATGTGCATATGAAAAACATAACAACCAAAGCTGAACCTCAAGTACAGAAAGGATTACTTTCATGAATACTTCAAAGGAATCCAGTCAATCAACATTTACTTCGAGAAACCTGCAACAGGTTATGCGGCAGCATCCCTTGTTCTTCTTCTTTCTCATGTCGTACGCATTTTCCTGGATCATTTCGATTCCCTATGTGCTCTCAGTTTGGGGCATCTTACCAGGGGATTACACAATCGTGTTCATCCTAAAGCCGTTCGTGGGACCGACCTTGGCCGCCATCATCATGACCGGCATCACCGAAGGGAAAGAAGGCTTGCTTCGCTTGCGGCAACGCCTTCAACAAAGGCGCGCCGGCTGGCAGTGGTATCTGTTCATCCTGCTGGGCATCCCGGCGCTGCTCTTGCTTGGGGTCATTATCCAGCCAGGAGCGCTGGCGAGTTTTCAAGGTCTTACGCCCCGCTTACTGGTGAGTTATCCGGTGTACTTTGTCGTCGTCTTCTTTGGGGTTGCGCTGCCCGAGGAAATCGGCTGGCGCGGCTTCGCGCTGCCCCGCATGCAACCGCGCTATGGGCCACTGTGGGGCACCCTGCTCCTAGGTGTCTTGTGGTGCCTCTGGCATTTGCTTTACTTCCTGACGCCGGATCATGGGGGAGGGCCAGGCACCGGCTTCGCCACCTTCCTCACAAACTTCTCCATATTTTTTCTGATGGTTGTGGCATTTGCAATCATCACTACTTGGGTCTTCAACCACACCGGAGGAAGCATTTTCATCTCCAACTTGGTGCATGCTGCCCTCGATACCCCACAACTTGTTTGGATACCACTCTTTCTCGCCGTGGACGAGACCAGGTTGAACCTGGCCGTCCTCATCGGGTTTGGGGTGCCAGCACTCCTGATTGTAATCCTGACACGCGGTCGGCTTGGCTACCAGCCAAGCCAGGAACAGCCCTTGAGGCTAGGAGAGATCAAGGCGCAACCCACCCTTTGAGCACTTCCCTGCCAGTCATGCAAGATGCGTCGCATCACCAGCTGCACATTTTGCTTATCCCATTCAGGATCAGGAGCTAATCTAAACACTCCTCTCTTACTGTCCTGACCTACTGCACTCGGCATAGGAGTTGGCATCGGCTAATCCAAATGGTTTCCCATGGTTAGATGTGTTAGAGTCCTAAAATAAATTTGTAAACAGCAAGCGCCACCCAACCAATCGCTGCAGCGGACGCGGCTACGCCGCAGTGTAGCTGGCCGGTCTTTTTCGCAGACGTTTGGGTTGGCAACCGTTCGGGGCTATCATCGCCGCGCCGCTGAGCTCAACCGTTGGGCGGTAGCAATAGAAAGTAATCAATAGGAGAAGGTAATTCGATATGGAAATATCCTTTACACATCAAGGTCATAAAGGACGCGTCATCGTGACTATAGAAACAACGCTGTCGCCAGTAATTCTAGGGGCGGGGGATGGCGCACTTGGTCTCGCCAACTGCAAGGCGACGATTGAGTTTTCTGCTGGCGGTTATCTGGGGTTACTCGGATGGGTTCAACTTGTGCGTTCCACCGACAATACTTTTCATGGACGCCAGTTCGAAATGGATCCTTTTGATCCTTTCGGGCTTTACGAACGCGCTCCGATGCCGTACTGTTGGTATGGCATCGCGCCGACTCTCTTCGACGCACCATCACGGAAAGAACGGGTTCATCTTGATTGGGTCGCCCACAGTTTCCTTGCCGCATCACCTTTTGGTGGTAACACGAGAATTGTGACGCCATTACTTGGCTTTGCATGGGGCTTTCATGTCTCTGATGACAAGAACATTGCACTGATACCTATTACATCTCTTACAGCCGTTGACTGGGAGTCTCACCTGCCATACCTCCGTGACTGTTATAAAGAATGGGAGTTCAAGGAAATGCTGACGCCTATGAACTAGATTAGCAACTATGAGCGATTAAAATGTGAAGTACTTTGTAACATTCCAAAAACCGCCCAACACAGCGTGCACTGGACGCTGGGGATTCTGCGCGATTTACAAGCAGTTTTCTGGTTTCGAGTTTTTCCTGCTCCCAAGCAGAGTCCACGCCCGCCCCAGCGCCAGTAACGCAAACCGTTGGGTCGCCCATCAAGGCCGTACTTTCCGAATCCCAACCGGATAATGATCTGACACAAACAGCCGTGCTTTTAAATCTGCAACGCTCGTCCAGCCATGCAAGATAAGGAGAGATACCATGCAAAAGCAGGAAGGATTTTCAGAAGTGAATGGAACTCGCCTGTATTACGAAGTTGCAGGCACAGGATATCCGTTGGCTCTCATTCATGGATTCGCTGGTGACACAACTTACTGGGACGATCAATTCGAAGTGTTCGCGCAACACTACAAAGTCATCCGCTATGACAGGCGTGGTTTTGGCAGGTCCGCCAATCCCACAGAACAAAGGTATTCACACTTCGACGACTTGAAGGCACTGTTGGAACATCTCGGAATATCGCAGACGCATATCCTCGGCCATTCTGATGGGTGTGCCATCGCAGTGGATTTCGCGCTTGCATATCCCGACATGACACGTTCCTTGCTCCCAGTAAGCGGTGGACCAAACGGGTTCGCCTGGCCTCAAGAACTTGACGACGAAGTCGACAAGGTCTTTAACGCCGCTCAGGAAAATGCTCGAAAGTTTGGAGTAAAGGCAGGAAATGAAGCACTGTTGCAAGTACCAATTATAAAAGCCTCTTTAGAAAATCCAGATGCCGCACTCCGCTTAGCGCAACTACTCTCGAATTACCCTGGTTGGCACTGGCTCAACCAAGACCCGGCGGTTGAACTTAACCCGCCCGCAGCAGGACGTCTTGACCAGATCAAAGTGCCGACGTGCATTATTGTGGGCGAGAAAGAATACGAAGGAAATCTACTGGGAGCGGAATTCATGCACCAGCACATATCGAACGCCCAAAAGACTGTTGTTCGGGGTGCAGGCCATTTGGTGAATATAGAAGCGCCGCGACAATTCAACGAGATCGTCTTGAGTTTTCTGGCAAAGACTTAGAGTGGCGGCCCAACACAGCGTGCACTGGACGCTGGGGATTCTGCGGCATTTTCAAGCATTTTCCTCACTTCGAGTTTTTTCTGCTCCCGAACAGAGTCCACACCCGCCCCAGCACCAGTAACGCAAACCGTTGGGCGGCTCAATGTAAGTACAGATAGCAAGTAACAATAATCTATCAGAAGCAAAGTCGCCTGGATATGGAGGATAATATGGTTTGAAAATCTAAATTCTACTCGGTAATAAACCAGTCAAT
>JBGOXG010000125.1:0-6818 GCA_041479025.1 Anaerolineae bacterium | reverse complement strand
ATTGACTGTATAGAGAATAATGTCGAGTCGCATGTCAATCTGACGGACGCCATTAAAACCCACGAGGCACTCATGGCTGCTGACTTGTCGGTGGCTGAGGGCAAACCAGTGAAATTGCCATTGATTTGATCAGCGCCATCATTGTTATTGAATTTGGTTACTGAACAATACAGCTATTTTGTTAATCTATACAAGGAGAGCAAGATGAAAAAACCATTTGTCCATCGTTTTATACCAAATAGCGCTCCTGGGGTACGGGAGGAAATGCTCAAAGTGACGGGATATAACACTGTTGACGAAATCTATGAAGAGATCCCTGAAGCACTTCGTTTCAAGGGGGAGCTAAAACTACCTAAAGAACCAGTGTCAGAAATGGAAGTTGATAGGAGGATTAAACACACTCTCTCAAAGAATCGCACAACACAAGAATTGTTAAGTTTTTTGGGTGCAGGATGTTGGTTGCACTATGTGCCTGCATTGTGTGTCGAGATCACCAGTCGTTCGGAGTTTATGACAGCTTATGCTGGTGGTGACATGGCGGATCATGGTCGTTATCAGGCAATGTTCGAATATCAAAGTATGATGGGGGATTTATTAGCCATGGATGTGGTTTCTGCACCGGTCTATGATGGAACGACTGCTGTTGGAGATGCGGTTCACATTGCTTCACGAGCAACAGGTGGTCGAGAAATCTTGATTCCAGGAACGATCAGCCCAAATACACTGGCAACTATTAAAAATTATAGCGACCCCTGGTTGGAACTGAGGAAGGTTGATTATGATCCAAAAACCGGGTTGATGGATTTGGAAGATCTTAAACGTAAATTATCCTCTAAGGTTGCATCCGTCATCATTGAGAATCCTGGTTATCTGGGTTTTATAGAGGAACAATGTGAAGAGATCGCTCATCTTGCACATGAGGTGGGGGCATTGCTCATCGCTTCCGTCAATCCCGTTTCCCTGGGTTTATTAGCCGCGCCGGGTGAGTATGGTGCGGATATCGCATGTGGAGAGGGACAGCCGCTGGGTATGACTCAAAGTTGTGGTGGCGCCACAATGGGGATCCTGGCAGTAAATGATTCCGATCGTTTCCTGGAACTGATGCCTTCATTCATGGTTGGTATCACTAATACCAGTGTTCCCGGAGAATTAGCCTTCTCGTGGCACACTCTTTGGGAACGCATGCTATATTCAACCCGTGATCACGCCAGGTCGTTTACTGGAACTTCATCATGGTTATGGGGAATCTCAGCTGCTGTTTATATGGCATTATTGGGTTTCGAAGGAATAAAACAGCTTGGAAAGACCAATATGCAAAAAACCCATTATGCAATCGACATTCTGTCAAGGATTCCGGGTATAAAGACGCCACTCTTCTCATCAACTCATTTCAACGAGTTTGTAATTAATTTCGACGGAACCGATAAGAATGTCGCAGCGATCAATAAGGCCTTGTTCGAGGAAGGTATCTTGGGTGGTAAAGATCTCTCACTTGATTTTCCGAATTTAGGACAATCGGCGTTGTATTGTGTTACAGAGATGCATCAGAAAGAGGATATAGACAGGCTTGCTGATGTTCTGAGAAAGATCATCTAAGGGAGTTGAGCTATGACTAAAATAAATCCCGCCAATAAAAAATATAAGTATCAGGAATATGCAGATATTGATACTGGTTATCAAGCTGTGCGATGGCACGAACCAGTGATCTATGATCTTTCCAGGAAAGGCTCATGCAATGAAATCATACCAGAGGCGGAGGAAGAGATCCAGGTGAAGGTTGGGGATGTTACCGAGAAGATCCCAAAGAAGATTCGTCGCAAGAGGCCAGCATCCTTACCAGAACTATCTGAATCAGAAGTGATGCGGCACTACTTGCGTCTGTCACAACAGACATTTGGTTATGACTCGGGTGTTAACATCGGGCTGGGAACCTGCACGATGAAATACAGCCCCAAACTCAATGATCAATTGGCAAAAAATCCTTCCATCGCCTATGTTCATCCCCTCCAGCCTGAAGAAACCTTCCAGGGACTGCTAGAGATCATGTATGAACTGCGGAATTGGCTGTGCGAGCTGTCTGGCATGGATGAATTTTCCTTCCAACCACGGGGTGGAGGACACAGCGTATACACTAATGCTTGTATTATGCGCGCTTATCATCGCGCAAATGGTAATTCACACAAGAATGAAGTTATCACTTGTGCAGTTTCTCATCCATGTAACGCTGGTTGTCCATCTACAGCAGGGTTTAAGGTGATTGAGCTTCATCCTAACAAAGATACAGGTGATATTGGTTTAGATCAACTCGAAGCAGTGGTTTCTGATCGTACGGCTGGTCTCTTCTTGACAGCACCTTATGATACTGGTGTCTTCGACAGTCAACTAGGGGAGTACGCCAAACTTATCCATTCTTTTGGCGGATTGGTTTCGCTTGACCAGGCTAACTTCAATGGCGTGATGACCCGAATGCGTGCAGGAGACATTGGCTCTGATTTAATGCACTTCAACCTGCATAAGACTTTTTCAACACCGCATGGTTCCGGTGGACCAGGATCAGGCGCGATCGGCGTCAAGAAGGAGTTGCGTGAATATTTACCGGTGCCAGTATTAGAATTTGATGGTTCACAATATCACTTGAATTACAATCTTCCCAGAACTATTGGAAAAACCGGAGTCTTTTACGGTGTAGTTATAAATGTATTGAAAGCTTATGCCTGGATCATGAGCATGGGTGAGCAAGGTTTGCGTGAAGCCTCGGAATGGGCGGTAATCAATAACAACTATCTCATCAAAAAGATGCTCGAAGTGCGTGGGGTTGAGATTGCTTGGCCAAACCGCAGAAAACTCCAGGAGGCAAGGTTCCATTTACAGAAAATGAAAGAGGAAACAGGTATTGGATCTGCGGAGGTCAACTTACGTATTGCTGATTTCGGTGTTCAAACCTATTTCGAAAGCCATGAACCGGTCATTATTCCTGAACCGGTAACACCCGAGGCAAGTGAAGGGGCTTCAAAGGAAGATCTGGACCGGTTTGTAGAAGCATTCCGTCGTATTTCTGAGGAAGCTTACACTAACCCTGAGATTATACGAACGGCTCCTCACCGTTGTGCAATTCACCAGACCAATATAGAACCATTGCTCGATCCGAAGAAGACGATAGTGACATGGAGGGTATATAAGAAGAGAGGTTTAACTTAGAAGATGCCTACGATCTCGTTGTTGGCTTCGCCGACATTTGAGGCGAGGTTAAGCGAGTCGATGACATTGATCTCGTTATGCAATGTTCCATTTTGATGTGAATTTCCTTACCCATTCTTGTTGGTGGAGGAAAAATGACTGAGCTACTCTACCAGACCGACAGTTACTTACAGGAATTCGATGCCACAGTCCTTGCCGTCGAGACCGAATCCCGTTCTGTGATCCTCAATCGCACGGCCTTTTATCCAGGTGGTGGTGGCCAACCATGCGATACTGGCGTATTGATCATCGGTGGCATGACCTATCCCGTTGCGCGCCTCAAGAAGCAGGGCGATAGTGTGTATCATTTCCTTAGCGGTGACATCTCGTTGCCTGCAATCGGTGCGGTAGCACACGGCCAGCTTGACTGGGAACATCGCTACCAACTGATGCGCACCCACACTGCCATGCACATCCTGTGCGGGGTCATTTTCCGCGATTATGGCGCTTCGGTCACCGGCGGGGATATGGAGCCGCTCAAGGGTCGGATGGACTTCGAGTTCGAGAGTATGCGCGCGGAACTGGTGCATACCATTGAGGCGGTGGTTAATCGCGAGGCACAAAACGCCCGCGAAATCCATGTGCAGATCCTACCCCGCGAGGAGGCCTTCAAGATTCCGGATTTGATCCGCACTAAGATCAATCTCTTGCCCGAAGGCATCAGCCAGGTCCGCACGGTTGAGATCGTCGGCCTGGATTTGCAGGCGGATGGCGGCACGCATGTCAAGAACACGGCCGAGGTCGGACATATTCGGGTGGTTGACTATAAGAGCAAAGGCAAGATCAATAAACGAATTTATGTGGAGGTGGAATGATAGATTGATGTAATCTGGGTCGCACCGGGCTAGGGGGTTGTCTTAGATGAGGTAGGATTGTTGCATGAGAGAGCGACATCCCCAAATTTCTCAAACTGCTGCTGGCCTGTACTTATTGTTTTTCGTTCTTGAATGTCATTGATAAAGCAAAGCATTAAGCAATCTGGATTGAGGAAGCAGGAATTCTTGTAGATGAGAGGCGTAAACCAATTTTGAAGCCGGGAGAAATGAAAAAGAAGCTTGGATTAATTGTCAATCCACTTGCTGGCATAGGTGGAAGAGTAGGACTGAAAGGTAGTGATGGGATTGATACAGTAAAGAAAGCTTTTGCGATGGGAGCTGAGATTATCTCTCCAGCTAGAGCTATGGAAGCATTGAAGGAATTATATCCTTGTAAGGATGAGTTTGATCTAATTACCTATCCACAAGAAATGGGTGAAGATGAAGCAGAGGAGTGTGGTTTTTCACCGATAGTACTGGGTGAAATTGATCCAGATCAGACAACTGCAGAAGATACGCGGTCAGCAGCGTGTAACATGGTGGAATTTGGAGTTGATCTAATTATATTTGTCGGTGGAGATGGAACTGCACGAGATGTATATGAAGCAATTGGTGACAAGACTGTGGTCTTGGGGATCCCCTCTGGCGTCAAGATACATTCCAGCGTCTATGCTGTGAATCCACATCGAGCTGCCGAGTTGGTTAAAATGTACATGAGGGGATTAGCGCCAGTGCGTGAGATGGAAGTGATGGATATTGATGAAGATCTCTTTCGCCAGGGGCAGGTCTCTGCAAGATTGTATGGTTATCTGCGTGTTCCATATGAACGCAGACTCGTCCAAGGTGCAAAGGCAGCTAGTTCAGGATCGGGTGATAATCTCCGTACGATCGCCGAAGCGGTGGTTGATAGCATGAATGATGATTATTACTATATCTTAGGACCAGGTACAACGGTTAAGGCGATAGGAGACGAGCTGAAAATCGATAAAACCCTGCTAGGTGTCGACATGGTGTCCCGTAAGCAATTGATCGGCAAGGATTTAAATGAGCAACAACTATTAGAACTGATCGATGGTAAGAAAGCGAAAATAGTAGTGACCGTAATCGGTGGGCAGGGCTATATATTTGGTCGAGGAAATCAACAAATCAGCCCCCACGTTATCAGGAAAGTGGGTAAGCAAAATATAATTGTTGTCGCTACAAAAAATAAATTGCTTTCTTTGCATGGACCTTTATTGGTGGATACAGGAGATTCAGAGTGTGATTGTTATTTATCGGGATACATCCGAGTAATTACTGGTTACAATGAGGAGTCAGCATGGAAAGTTGAATGTTAATATGAACTGATCGGTCTTCGCTTACTTTCTGATATTCGGTTGAGTACAAAAGTTTTTGATTTCTCACCAGAGTTAAAGCTACATCACAATAAAATAAAGATAAGTCTAATATTACCTCTGGGTTTGAAAGGACAGACAGCCATGATTATCGAACTGACCAATGGAAGATTACTTGATTGTATAAGCGACAGTCCATTTGAGGACACAAATATAATCATTGAGGATGGTTTGATAAAGGATATATGTAAAGGTAAGCGCCAGCATAGTGCAGATGTTTTGATGATTAACTGTGAGGGAAAAACGGTCATGCCGGGGTTGATCGATGCGCATTCTCATTATGCTATAACAACTGTTGATATGGGAGGGGTTTTATTTGAATTTCCTTTTTTCACTGCTTTGAAAATTAAGTCCCAGTTGGAAAAGATTGCTGAGGCAGGTTTTACCACCATACGAGACGGAGGGGGCGGACACTGGTCGCATAAAGAAGCTGTGAATAATGGATTAATTTCTGGACCAAGGTTATTGGTTTGTGGGCCTCTAATGAGTGTAACTGGTGGACATGGCGATTTCAACCTGCGTGGAGCGATGAACTTTCCTACCAGAGCACCATTCATAAACCTGATGCGGTTATGCGATGGAGAAGATGATTGCCGTAAAGCCGCACGAGAGCAATTTCAAAATTGGTGTGATCATCTTAAAATATGCATTACTGGTGGCTGTGCAAGCCCTAATGATGAACCTTGGCAAGTTCATTTATCGGAGGCTGAAATAAGAATATTCTGCGAGGAAGCGACTGCACACGGAAAGTCTGTTATGGCTCATAGCCTAAATGATGAAGGTAATCGCCTTGCTGCAGAATGTGGGGTTCACTCCATTGAACATGGAAGTTTTTTGACTGAAGAAACTGCCCAGCTCATGAAAAACAAAGGTACCAGGCTTGTTTCTACCCTTGCCGTGGTATGGTGGGCAGAGAAATACGGAAAAGAGCAAGGAGCTGCCGAGTGGTTCCTGAGAAAACTCGCCAATCCGGGTTGTTCACCAGATGGAGCTTCAATTATGGAAGGGATCATAAAGGCGGCAAAGCTGGCAACCGATATCGGCATCCCAGTCGGTTCGGGGTCAGATTATTTTGGGATAATGTGCGGTGGGGAGGCGATGAATATCAAGCTTTTGGTTGATCTGGTTGGGCTTTCACCATACCAGGCGTTAAAAGCTGCTACCATCGTCAATGCTGAAATCTTAGGTTTGAAGGATAAGACAGGATCGATTGAAATTGGAAAATGGGCAGATATTATTGTTGTAGATGGCAACCCTGATGAAGACATTAATGTGATTAATGAATCCGCCAAAATCCGGCTGGTTATGAAAGATGGAAAGATCATGAAAAGTACTCTGATCTAAACTTACGCTGGCGCTTGGCGTTTTGAGT
>JBGOXG010000004.1:0-51252 GCA_041479025.1 Anaerolineae bacterium | reverse complement strand
TCCCTTGTACATGACGATATTCAGGACAATTCCGAGAAACGTAGAGGTCGTCCGACGGTCTGGGTTAATTGGGGGATCCCGATGGCAATCAATGTCGGTGATGCCTTATTTGTATTATCGAACCTCGCAATGCTGGATCTGGCGAACGATTACCCAGCCAAAGTGGTTGTAAAGGCGGCAAGAATCCTCCATGGCACCTGTCTCGACCTGACGCGTGGTCAGTTTCTGGATATGTCGTTCGAAAAGCGTACGGATGTGAAGGTCGAGGATTATTGGCTCATGATCACCAGCAAGACAGCCTCGCTGCTTTCCTCCTGTTGTCATATCGGTGCAGTGCTGGGAAAAGCGAACGAAGCCACCCGGGAAGCCTACCGGTCATTTGGTCATTACCTGGGCCTCGCATTCCAAATCCAGGATGACATCCTGGGAATCTGGGGTAACGAAAATGTGACAGGAAAATCGACAGCGAGTGACTTAATCGAAAGAAAAAAATCTCTGCCAGTTCTAGTTGGATTGAGTAAGGAAGGAAGATTTGCGGAACGCTGGACAAGTGAACAAATCACAACAGAAAACGTTGAGGAGATTGCAAAATTACTAGCCAGCGAGTCCGCGTATGCCTACACGCACGAGGCGGCTAAGCAAATGACGGATCTAGCAATCAACAGTCTCCGAGAAGCCGATCCACAAGGCGAAGCCGGCGATTCACTTATTGAGCTGGCGAACAAATTATTGTATCGAACTACATAAAGTCAAAGACAATGACCATAACCAACATATTATTGGATTATGAGGAAAAGCGCTTGACACAGAGATTCACCGTCGCGTATAATCTCGTTCGAACAAGCGGGTGTAGTTCAGTGGTAGAACGCATGCTTCCCAAGCATGATATCGTGGGTTCGAATCCCATCACCCGCTCAAAGAACGAGTGGATTGGCTATAAACACCGTCAAATTCCGCCGAAAACGGCAGAAAGACGGTGTTTTGTGTCTCCCAAAACACAATACAACAAAAATGGATTCTTGCCTCCCTGGCTCTCACTGACGCCTATACTGACTTTATTTTGAGCCGGCAGGCCATGCAATGCAATGCACACCTGCCACACTTGCCTTCTACAAGCACACTGCAGGTGTGTTTCTAAGGTGGATTGAAGGGCAAAGCGTGACATCCCCCGAACAAATCGACGCACGGCTTGTACGCCAGTATCTGGCAGAACTGGCCGGACTGGGGAAAGCTGATAAAACTCTACATGCTCACGCCCGTGCGATTAAGACGTTACTTCGATTCTGGTACGCAGAGCACTACATTCTCGCCCAGATAACTTTTTCCATGCCACGCATGGAAAAGAAACGCCTCCCATGTCTAACTGCTGATCAACTCAACACAGTGCTGTCTGTCTGCAAGACGCCAAGAGAAGAAGCTCTCATATTATTTATGGCTGATTCTGGCTTGCGCCGGGCAGAGGTAATCGGCCTTAACTGGGAGAACGTTGACTTCATGAGTGGACTGGTAAGCGTCAAGCGCGTGAAAGGTGGCAAGACACGCAATGCAGTCATCGGAGCAACAACCCGACGGGCACTATTGGCTTATCGCCGAACGCTTGAAAGCCCATCAATCGATTCTCCTGTTTTCCAATCTCGAAGTGGTGGGCGATTCACTGGACCCGGATTCTTGCAGCTTTTCCGCCGGCTCTCAAAGTACGCAGGGATTCATGTCACGCCCCATGCTCTCCGTCGTACGTTTGTTATCTTGTCTTTACGGGCCGGCATGGATGTTCTCCACTTACAAGCCATGCTTGGTCATGCGCGCCTGGATATGGTACAGCACTATGCTCAAATGGTGGATGATGACCTCCTACAAGCCCATCAGGCACATTCGCCCATTGATAATCTGTCACGACTTACAAAGGGCAGTAGGACATACAAAGTAAATAAGAGATAATGTAAATATCATGTGATTAATAGTACATTGAAGCCACTCTTGTACCCTTCAAGTTGTATAATTTAAACATCTTCTATTCTTTCATGACAGGATTCATCGCATGAAACTCTCGCGGGGGAGGGTGTTCAACTCAGAGAGGGAGTTTAATAATGCCTGATGCCATTAAAAATGGAGATTTCGAGAAAGGCCTAAGCGGCTGGCACGTCGTTTCCGGTCAGGCTTTTACCGGACAGCCAGTATCGTGGGATTCGATCCGCGCGAACGATGTCGAGATAGATGGACACCCACGTGTCCCACTAGGCGGCGATTACTGGCACGTCCCCTATCCTCTCGCCGAGGAGAACACCAAACTTGTGCGCGTATCGACTAAGTTTAAGGGAACCCTCGACTCCGACGTCTTTAGGATCGAGTTGCCGTATCTCGCCTTCCGTCTAGGTGGTAGTAAGACAAAGGAGGTCGCGCTCGAGCTCCGCGTCCCTGTGGCCAGTGCCAGAATTCCCGGTTTCCCGGCGCTAGATAGCCCCGACGCGGATGGCTTCGTAGCCGTTCGGATTCAAAACCCTTCTGGATCTGATATCCCTACGCAGTTCAGCTGGAATCTAGCTGATCAACGATCCCACAAGAAGGGTCTTCTCAAGTCAAAGGCCAAGGTGCGCCTGCGGATCAGCGGGACAACCAAACGGAAGCTGCGGCTCGTGGTAGACAAGATCCAGCTGCTGCCCAAGCCGCCGCCTCCGCCCCATTTGCCTCTGTGGGGTTGGGCTGATCTTCACTGTCATCCGATGGCCCAGGCAGGGTTCGGAGGCTTGCTCGCCGGTCACATGCACGGACCGGTCGAAGATTTGGGTTCGTGTCTCCACGATCATGGGTGGAACCACTCCAACCCCCTCCATCCGATGGGCCTAGCCCTCCAGACTGGAGCCCGCAACGATGGCTCGTTGGCCGTGCCGGGCTGGGCCGTGGGCGAGCCCCAACCCGGCGACCAGCTCGGGTTCCAGGACTGGCCCAGGTTCGATGACCTGATCCATATCAAAACGCATCAGGACTGGATCCGGCGCGCGTACGATGGCGGTCAGCGGCTTATGGTCGCACTCGTGGTGCATAACGAGCTGCTGGCCAGCCTCGCCTCCCAGTTCCCCCCATGGTTTTTGGGGGGACAGAGCGACCGTGATACGGTCGAGCCGCAGGTCCAGATGCTGAAAGAGTTCGTCGAGCACAACAAGGACTGGTGTGGCCTAGCCAAGACCCCTGCCGAGGCGCGCGCCCTGATCGAACAGAACAAGATGTCCTTCGTCCTGGGACTGGAAACCGATTCCGTCAACGGCTGGGTCAAGGAAAGTGACTTCAACCACGACGACGGCAAGCCGAGAACCCCGAAAGAAATCCGCGATTTGATCTACCCGTATTTCAAGTATCTGCGCGATCTCGGGATCGTCCAGATCAACCTCGTGCACCTGAGCGACAACGCCTTCGGCGGGATGGCGCTCTACGAACCGATGTCGTTATACAACACATTTCAGCGCACCGGAAATATAGTGGCGCCCGAAGATGGCTATCACGAGGCAGATGGCATTACACCGCGCCCCGCCGATGAGCAGATCTCCAAGCCCGTCCCTGTCCTCCCTGAGGCACTGCAGGGTGTGGTCGAGGGGGCGGCGCAGCTGTTCGGAATTCAACTGCCGCAAGGCTGGACCACTCCGAATCCTCCGGTAGGCAACCGCAATGCGCGCCCCATGTCCGATGCCGGCAAAATGGCCCTGCGCGTGGCGATGCAGCTGGGCATGGTGATCGATATGGACCATATGTCCGAGAAATGCACGGTCGACGCATTCAACATCGCGATGAGCGTCGACGAGACCCCCCGCCACCAGCCATACCCGCTGATCGTGGCGCACAACGGGGCGCGATATCTCTCACCCCGGCCTCTAGACGACACGTCTGCGCCGATTCCTGGGTATCGCCGGAGTCCGGAGGCCTGGCCAAGCGAGGGGGCGAAGTCGAATACGCAACTCGGGTACATTGTGAATACAGGTGGCATATTCGGTCACGGCACGTCGGTGGCGGAAGAGAGGGACTACCCCGAGGTAAACGATCCGCCCGTGACGAACGACTGCCCCGGCACCACCAAGAGTTTCGCCCAGGGCTACCAGTACGTGACGGACAAACTTAGCAAGGGGCCGTTCGGACCGCTAGGGGTCGCGCTCGGGACCGACTTGAACGTGCTTCTGGCGGGCCTAGGACCTCGATTCGGACCACAATCTGCAAGTGGCCTCGCCGGTGAAATCGGAGCGATAAACGCCAAATGGCAAGATGACATCAGGAAGGAGCGTCTCGACTGCGCCGAGGCCCAGGATAAGGGAGTCCATTACTCCACGCCCCTTCGAGACTGGCGTGCCCATCGCTTCCCGGATAGCGGGCTTTACTACGAAAAAAGCCTCGTCCCGGGCGAAGACCATCTTATGGGCCATCTCATGTGGCAGGCCATGGCGCTTCTTGAAGTTGTTTCCAATGACCCGCAGGTGCTTGAAGCGGTTTCTCATAACCCGCAGATGAAGGATGCAGCAATGGCATTGGCGTTTACGAATGCATATTTACAGGATCTGCGACTTGACCTGCGGGTCTTTAACATGGTCGCGGGGATGATAAAGAGCGCACCACAGACCGCACCCAACATTTCCCCCGACTATTACCACGCCGGCCAACTGATGGATGATGAGGCTGTGGAACTCCGGCTCGAGAATGATAATGTTCAGGCTTTCGTTCCAGTCCTCCGCAAGATTCGCGATCAGTGGAAGGCCATGACCGACAAAGATAATAATCCGCCCTTAATCCGGTACACTGCCGGGCCTGTCCGTGACTTCGATTTCAACCTGGACGGCCTCGCCCATTACGGCATGCTGCCGGATATGTTGCAGGACCTCAAGAACGTGCATCTGTCGCTCGACGGATTCTTCCGTTCTGCCGAGGCTTATATCCGGGTCTGGGAGAGATGCGCTAAAGTTGGCGCAAGGATTCAGTTATGACGTTAAAGGAGGATCGCTGATGCCCAACTACTATATCCACCTCCAGGCTGCTGCCGAGACGATGGAGCGACTGAGGCATGGCGTGCCCGTGGGCTCGCCGCTTAGTCAGAAAGATGCCGACGAGCTCTACGGCGCCGCGCACGAAAATCGCAACTACTTCGCTGCAGGAGCATATGGCCCAGATCTGTTTGTCATGCTGCCGGATTTTTTAGGCGACACTGGAAAGTTTATACGGAAGATCATTGATTTCATCCTAGGCGCATGGAAGACATTCGACGATGAGTTCTACTCCAAATGGGATAAGTGGATGACCCCCGTGCTTGAGGAGGAGAACACGCTGGCCGACCAGATCACCGGGGGGATGCTTGGCGAGATCTCCCAGATCTTGAACCTCTTCACCAGCTCATGCACAAACTTTGTATTAGACCATGTCGGGGAGATGACAGACATCCTGGGACTGCTGACGAGTGGCACGCAGACCGGTTACGATGATAAGAGCTTCTTCTGGTCCGACATGTTCCATAGCCGCAAGACCTACGAGTTCGCCCGCACCTTATACAGTAACGCGCTTCTGGCAGATAAAGACATGGTCCCCAAACAGCGGGCTTTCGCCCTGGGCTGGATCAGCCACTGCGCCACCGACGTGGCCGGGCACCCGTTCGTCAATGCAAAATGCGGCGGTCCCTATCGGACGCATTGGGGACGGCACCATCTGATCGAGAATCACATGGACGCATTCGTCTACCAGCAGAAGCAGCCTCAGCCAGAGACCTCTCAGCCAGAACCCCCGTATGGCTCATTAGTCACCTCGGCCCTCCACTTGACGTTGGCTTTCCAAAAGGGCGCAAAATCAGCGATACCCGATGCCGCTATTCACGACTACTTCCCCTCGGGCAATGATCCGTTCCCGGATTACCCCGATGGCGATAAGGCTAGTGACAAAGCGGACCGCAAGAAGATCTTTGATGTCGATACCGAGCCCTTTCCGGAGCATATCTGTCAGCTCCTGCTTAGGACCATGCAAGACGTGTACACGGGCCCTGACGACCTGGAAGGACCACAGATCCTGCGCTGGGATGAGGGTAAGCACACCAAACCCGGCGGACGTCCGACAGAACAGATGCTCCAAGACATGTACCAACTCGCGTACGTGTACACAAAATACACCGCCAGCTCGGGACTCTCCATGCGCATGCCGAAACCGCCTGACGTGTTTAACGACCTCAGTCTGCCCATTCCGCCGGGCATGCCCAACGACAGTGCGGGTGCGGATCCCAACGATCACCACGACCTGAACTTTCTTGACATAGTGCTCGCGATCATTGCCTATCTCATCTGGCTGGCCGAGGTGTCCATATGGATTGTGACGATTCTGCCGAGCATGCTCACCGAACTGGCGACCTGGCCTCTGCGTGAGTTGCTGTACTACCTCCTCGTAATGCCGGCTTGGGACTTATACAATCTCAGCCGACTCCCATTGGTCATGGAGGGCTTTCTGGTGCCGAGACCCAGCGAGATCTCGAAAGGCCTCGTTGTGCTGGGTACATCTGCAAATGGACCGCTCGTGCAACTCCGGGCCGACCTGGATGACCCAACGGGATTCGCGGGTCAGGTGGGTATGGAAGAGCCATCCGGTCTTGACAGTACTCGAGGAGCCACGACCAGCGGCTTCAGCCTCGATCCCGCCTACCCCAGGGCAATGGTGACCGATCTGAAACCGGCGTGGTCCGCCGCCGTGTTGCCCGATGAAAATACCGAACCAAGCGAGTACGTCGCACCGTGGCGGTACCCCCATCACAACATAGCCGGAATGCGGGTGGGCTGGGAGGCTCACCGGACGCATGTTGGACCGTACATGCAGGGCCAGGATGCGGGAGTCCTGATTGGAATGATGCCCGGCAGTGACACGGCGCGCCATAAGTTCGAAGCGGCGACCACGCCAAAGGAGACTGAGGACGCATCGACATTGCTGATGTCCACGCCGGGCGCCCACCTGGGCGATCCGGTCGATTACGGCGTGTACCTCATTGGTCAACTGACGGGCCACGATGCTGCGAAACCCCTTCCCGACTTCAACCTGGAGGCCGATCGAGGTTATGCTTACCACTGCTGGGAATACCTGCGGCACGCCAAGAGCGAACCCCCCTCGCCGTGGATGAAAAACACGGATGCGTGGATCAAGTGGAGCAAAACGGATGCTGGAATCTTCCTCGATCAATGGCGTTGCATCCCTCAGCTAGGGACATCCATGTTGAGTATTCTGACGCCCGAGCAAAAAAAACAACTCTATGAAAGGTATAGCTACCAGGAACCGTACACCGTGCCTCAGCGCTACGATCCGGCTGACAACCCCCATCACCGTTCTACCTACGATCCACTAAAACGGATCGCCCACCGGTACATTCGGAAAGATCTACCAGCCGATACAGGATGCGACGGGATCGATCTGCAGGTATCGGAGCAGGAGATGAAGGAAGCCGGCATGTCTCCGACCGGTCGAAAGGTGACGCCATGAAGCGCCGGACGCCGCCCCGACGGCGGTCCCCACGGCCCCCGTCACCGTCCTCGACCCCGTTCGGCCCAGGTGACCAGACGAATCTCGACAATATAAAAAAGATCACTGATGAAGCTAAACAGCTAAAGAGCCGCCTGGAAAGCGAACAAGCGAAGCTGGAAAAGATACGCTACGGACATGTGCTGAACCACGGAGATGGGCCAAATACGAAGCCGTTCCCGGTTTCGAGCGATGATGGCCTGTCGCGCGCCGATAGCCTCCTGCCATTCCTGCTGATCCGAAGCTTTTGTGGCGACATCGGAGCCCGGCCGGTGCAACCGGCCCTTACCAGCTCCAGCCCTGACATCTTCATGGCGATACCCTACAGTCCGGGGTACCAGCCGACCGTGCTCGGACGAGACGATATGGCCGATTTTATGTCCCAGCAAGTGCCTCGCATCTTTTGGGTGGGCGGGACATACGACATATGGGTGCATGTCTGGAACCTGGGACGCGCGCCCGCGCATGGCGTGCGGGTCAAAGCGTGGGCGGCTGGTGCTTTTGTGGGTGGGAGTGTAGTGGACCTGGGAGATCGGACGAGCTCAACCTCGCACCTGGTTGTAAAGGTCGGGTCGTGGGTACCAGGCTTCCACTCGGATCCGGTAGAGATTCGAGCGACGACCGAGTGCATATCGGACCCTGCGGCTGCTGTCCGCGACGGGAGCAAGGATAGGCACACGGCCCACCGCTTTGTGATGATCAAGCTAATGGGTATTTAGCTGGTATGGCACGATCGGGCAATGGACTTTTAATACGTTCACCCATCAAGCAAAAAACGACAAAGAACAGCTACTCCACCGGGCAGTAGCACAAAATGCTTTGGTGCTTGGCACACATCTGCCCTTTCCCGGGGTTAGGCGCGTTGCTCAACTGGGAAGCGAACAACTGACCTAGGTGCCGGTTCTTGGTATTTATTGAAGATCTGGAATCGACCAATGGCGATGCTTTACAACGGCTCCGGCGCACAGCGACTCTGCCACTCGGAAACTGGCGCATTTTCCATGCATTGCGCGATTCTACAGAAGAGTCTCACCAGTCCCGCTGCTACTTCTCGGCCCATCCATTACACTCTTAAAAATGACATCGAAAGGTAGTGTAGGAATGAATCTCAATGATCTTTTGATCAAAGAAGGAATCGATCCTCAGCACGTTCTCGTGCTACGGCACCGACCTCACGAGCCCGAACTGAAAGTGGTGCCGATAATCGAGTTCTTGGCCTTCGAATCCAATAACGTCCTATTTCACAAAGAAGGCACATACGAACGAGTTGCTGGTCTTTGCTTGATCTCTAAGAACGAAGCATCCGCGGTCCTTAACTACTATGGCGCTTAACACTGGCTCTAGTAGAAAGAAGCGTAGGCATTTAGACCATCTGTGTGGCTGCTACATTCCGCGCAAGTCACAAAGGAGACTGGAATGAAGAGAAAGGCCACCACATTAGCATTTCTTGCGCTCATTCTCGCATCAAGCTGCACTGCGAATCAGACAGCAATCTCTTCCCCTTTCCCCATCACACCAGCGGTACCAAGCGTCACTACCACGCATGCTTCCCAAGCATGATATCGTGGGTTCGAATCCCATCACCCGCTCTCTATGGACATAGTCCACGAGACACCGTCATATCACCTACATATGTTTTAGCACATCCAAAAAAGTTTACCAAATTATGAGACGCTCAGTAAGCTATATCTCACACAAATAATCTTGTGCGGTAATGTGCTATGGATGGGTAGGAAGATAAACAGTTTGTTAGCTTTCCATCGCAAGTGGGCTGCAGTAGGGAAGACATTAGTAAATTCTTGTCATCATTTGTGCTTATGAAGTTCATATTCGCCACTCACAATTTCATGTTTATCATCTAGGTAATATGCAACATGCCCTTTGAGCATATCTCCGTTTTCAATCAACATTAATGTAAAACTTCCCCGATCCAGATATGACTTATTGTCTGAAATATACGTTGCTGTCAAGATAAGATTTCTAAAGGTTCCTGTGAAAGCGTAAATTTTGCCTTTATCTGGCCCCACAATCGTTGTTATTGTTCCAATAACCTTATGTCCCACTCTCTTTATGTCAACCAAATCGCATTTTGTTGAATCAAGACAATAGGATTCCCAGCGCCCTTCAATTTTTGCATCTGAATATACTTTTTCCTCAAACCACGGATTTATAATTTTTACCCAAACTTGGTCAAAGAGTGCAATGATAAGTGCTGTAACCAAGCCGCTGACAATTCCGACTGTAAAAGAGTTTAGTGATAACATGAGTTGTAAAATCCTTTTCTTTCAGTTTTTCTCACATTCATCGTGAAGTGGTCATGAGGCAGCCCACTACTTATTTGGACTAACAGCAAGAGTTACCAGCGGGGCGGGTTTGCATGTCTACACAATCATTATGACACAAAACACAATAAACCGCGCCTGAATAACAAGCGCTGATTGTCCTTGACCATTTTTAAGGAAAGAATGATAATAAGAATGACCGCTTGTCTGGCGACTTCAGGCGGTAAAGTGATGGTCATTTTGGGGGCAATCCACGAGGTCATTGATCGGGAGCAGTCGCATGCTTCCCAAGCATGATATCGTGGGTTCGAATCCCATCACCCGCTCAAAGAACGAGTGGATTGGCCATAAAATGACCCTCCACTCGTTTTTATTTTGATATAAAATAGATGTATCTTGTATTGTAAGGTATCTGTATGTCAGGATTAACTATCCGAAGGGTAAAATTGCTCGCGGAGGTCTCCATTTATGGTCTTAAAGGATAAGAGTGCTACTATCCTGTACGTGGAAGATAATCCCGATAACCGCTTATTGATACGGCGAGTACTGATGTCGGAAGGATATTCCGTTGTTGAAGCGGCAAATGCAAAGGATGCATTTGAGAGGATCAAGGAAGCAGCTCCCGACCTTATCCTGATGGACATTAACATGCCTGATATAGATGGGTACACACTGACAGCCCGCCTTCGCGCACTCCCCGATCTAAACAAAGTGCCGATAATCGCCTTGACTGCCAATGTAATGAAAGGCGATCGAGAACGATCACTCGAAGCCGGCTGCGATGGTTATTTGCAGAAGCCAGTGGATATTGACACACTTATATCGCTGGTCGAAAAATACCTCACGCTGAAGAGGTAAACCATGAGTGACCAAGACACCCAAGGCAATAAGCAAAACACAAAGCCCATTCCTTCAAGTCCGGCAACCCCGAACGCGCCAAAGGGAATCCCTAAAGACGCAACAGTTCTGGTCGTAGAAGACAATGTCTCTAATTTTGTGCTCATCGCCCGTTTACTCGGTTTTCTGAGCATCCATTGCGAATGGAAAACCTCCGGCTATGAAGTAGTCGAATATGCAGATACCCTTCCCCGATTAGATTTAATACTCCTCGATATCCGCCTGCCATATGAAGATGGTTATTCTGCACTGAAGAAAATCCGCCAATCAGATCGGTTGAAAAACATCCCGATTATTGCGGTGACTGCCGAGGGAACGCAAGAGCAAATGAACAAAGCAAAGGCAGCCGGTTTTAATGGGTTTATTGGCAAACCATTGGATCCGGATAAGTTTCCGGACCAAATCCAACGTATATTTAATAATGAGCCCGTTTGGGAAATTCCGTTTGAGGAAAGAGGATTCTAGGTGGGTAATTCCTCTCTACGGTGGAAATGATTTCCAAATAACTCTTCGGGTTCTAAAATTTAGAAATATTATGGGGAGTTCTGGATTCTTTCCCTAACAATCAAGAAAGTAACCTATGGCAGAAGAAACCATTAATACTCAGAATCCATCAGGAATCAATCTGCAAATTATTAATAAATTGCAGAAAGCCAATTATGATATTTTCCGCGCCAAGAGTGAAGATGATATTTCAACCGCGCTAAAATCAATATTGAAACAATCACCATTTTTAACCGGTTATTATCAGGTCGCTGAAAACCAATTGCGCCTGGTGGCAATGACCGAACCACCACAGGGGAATAATGTATCAAACGCCCCGAAAATTGTTCCGACTTCAGCAGGTGATATTGCAGCGAAATTTTCAAGCGGCCTGGTTTTCACTGAACTCGACAATCAATCTTCGTTACCTGAAGAGCTGTCGAAATTCCTAAAGGATGCCGGGTGTTTATCTGGAGCTTATCTGCCCGTCATTGATTCAGTCGAGACAATTGGCTTATTCATCTTTGGGTCAAAGGAGAATCAGACTCTCGATCAAACGGGAATTGACCCATTCATTAGCCTTGCAGACCTGCTTCCCATTGCAAGGGATAAAGTAAGGGCGAATCGAGCCATCCAACATCGATTACGCGAGATGGAATCTATCGCCAACGTTGGGCAAGCGATCTCCACTGCTACAGACCTAAACAGCCTATATAAAATCATCCATCAACAGATTAGAGAGACAATTGGCGATGTCTTTTTTATCATCGCACTCTACGACTCTCCCACCAACAGTATCCAAATTCCGTACCGCTATGAAGACGGAAAAATCGATACTATCGAAGCTTTTCCTCTCGGCGAAGGTCTAACTTCAATACTCTTACGAGAGCACCAGCCGCTTATGATTGTCGAAGATACCGAAAAACGTGCAGCCGAGTTGGGCGCGAAAGTCATCGGAAAATCAGCAAAATCCTGGCTGGGATGTCCTCTCATCATGGCTGGAGAAGCTATAGGCGCGATTATTATCCAGGACGCAGAAAAAGAACACCGCTTCGATCAGGATGACCTGAGATTTATCACATCGCTCTCAGCGCAAGTAGCCGGCGCAATTTATAATGCCCGCTTGCTGGAGGAAGCCCGTCAACGAGCTCTTCAACTTAAAACAGCCGCGGAAATATCCCGCGACGTATCAGGGTCATTAATTGTTGACGAACTTTTGCTAAAATCTGTAAATTTAATACGAGACCAATTTGACTTTTACCATGCAGCCATTTTCCTGGTTGACAAGAGCAGCGAATATGCGTCAATCAGAGAAGCAAGTGGAAATGTCGGTGCTCAGATGAAAGCGGTAGGGCATAAGCTCAAGGTTGGTTCGAATTCAATAATCGGCTATGTCACATCAAAAGGGGAACCGCTTATCGTCAACGATACCAATCGGTCGCCCATACACCTCCCGAACCCGCTATTGCCGGAAACTCGCGCCGAGACTGGCATCCCGATCAAGGTCGGTGAACGGATTATCGGGATGCTAGATGTCCAAAGCAAACGTCCTTACACTTTTACAGAAGAAAATGTAAAAATCCTTCAAATCGTCGCCGATCAGATTGCCGTCGCATTTGTCAATTCGGAATTATTCGCCGATGCGCAAGAACGTTTATCACAACACCGGTTGTTACATCATGTCACTACAGCAGCAGCATCAAGCACCACCATTGAAGAAGCCCTTAATAGTGCTGTTCAGGGTCTGCAAGTCACACTCGGAGGCGATCAAATCTCAATTCTGCTTGCTGACCGCGAAAGCAAAATGCTGGAAGTAAAATCCGCCATCGGGTATCCCGACGATGAAGTCTTTTCTGTAAAAATACCGTTCAACGCAGGCATAACCGGGTGGGTCGCCGCTAATCGACAACCGCTTCGAATCAACGATGTCACAAAGGATACGCGTTATATAAGCATCAACAACCGCGTACGATCAGAGATGGCAATCCCGTTGATTTATCGCAATGATGTGCTGGGGGTCCTTAATGTGGAAAGCACTCAGGCTGAAGCCTACTCAGAAAATGACGAGGAAATGCTTGGGACACTCGGTGGCAGCCTCGCAGCGATCATCGCCCACTCACGATTGTTGGAACAATTCCGGCAACAAGGTGAGTTTGACCGTTTGCTCTATGAAATCACAACTAAAATCAGACGAACAAGTAACATTAATACAATTCTTGAAACGACAGCCAACGAACTTAATAAGACAATTGGCGCACGAAGAGCGATCATCAAAATCGATATGGAAAACTTGAAAAAAGAATAACAAAATGCAATATATTTTAACGAGAGAGCGATTATGAATAGTACAACCAAATCGCAAGGATTTTTTAGAAGCCTGCTTCAGCGTACAGGCGGGTGGTACATCATAATAGTCATAGCACTGGCTCAGCTTCTATCGTTTCCAGCAGCCGCCCTTGGAGCAGTGGTCATTCAGACCAACGCAGAATTTACCGCTGAGCAGCTTCGCTCAGCCGCTGTTGTTACGATCATTTTGTTGGTTTTCGGGAACCTCGTTCTACTCGCAATCTCATACTTTTTCTCACGTGAAGCGTTCTCCCGTTTGAATAAACGAGTCGTCCACCAGACTCTCCCGGTCGGCACCTCGGAAGAGCTGAAAGCATGGCGGCAAATTACCAATATCTCCTGGAGATATGGCGAGGCAGCAATAGTCGTCTCGGCTCTTATAAATATTTTACCCCTTCTCATTTACCTCTCATCCAATCTTGGTGCCACCTATGATCAAGTAGTTTTTACTCTTTTCGGCGGAATTGTCTCCACATTATGTATATTTATTCTTGCCGTGCTACTTATCGAGCGGATGATCATTCCAGCACGCGAAGCTCTCCTTCCCATTTCCTTTGAAAGCCAGATTGCTGGAGCCATATCCACCCGAATCTTCTTAAAATTCCAAAGCATTATCCTTGCTCTGATCATTGTGAGCATTCTCCTTATTGCGCCACTAGGATATCACATGGCGTATACGATTCTCTATGAGGAGATCGGGTCTGCGCAGGTTTTCGCACAATTACAGAGTCTCTCCATCATTGCCAGTATACTTGCCCTGGTGCTTGGGTTTGGCCTATCCTTTCTCCTTTCGCGCTCAGTGTCCAACCCAATCAATCAGTTGATCGAAGTATTCCAGAAAGTAGAGCAGGGGGATTTACGACAGCGAGCCAAAGTCATTGCCACCGATGAAATTGGCGGGTTGGCGGTTTATTTCAACCGGATGATTTCCAAGCTTGAACAATTCCAGCGGAGTCTTGAAAACCAGGTTGCAGAACGTACTGCACAACTGGAAGCCACGAACGAAGTGGGTCGGGTAGCCAGTTCAATCCTGGACCCTGAGGAATTGATCTCTAAAGTGGTAAATCTAATCACTGATCGATTTGGGTATTACTATACCGCACTGTTCATGATTGAAGAAACCGGCAACTGGGCAGAGCTTGCTGATGCCACCGGCGAAGCAGGAAGAATTCTAAAAGAACGCCATCACAAATTAGCAATTGCCGGAAACAGCATGGTGGGATATGCAATCACCAATCGCAAAGCAAGAATAGCCTTGGACGTAGGAGAAGAATCTATTCGGTTTGATAATCCTTTGCTCCCCGAAACACGATCGGAAATCGCATTACCGCTGGTCGTTGGCGACCATGTAATGGGCGCTCTCGACGTGCAATCGAAGACAGCCTCTGCCTTCAACGCCGGAGACATTGAAGTTCTTCAAAACATGGCTAATCAAGTGACCATTGCCATTGAAAATGCTCGATTGTACCAATCCTCTCAAGCTCTACTCGAAGAAATGCGGACAACAAACCAGAGATACTTGCTTTCGAGCTGGTCCGAATTAACGCGTGCATCAGGAAAAATTGAATATAAGACCAGACTGCCGGCACCGCCCGAGGAAGAGCTTTTTGCAGCAAAAGTCCCTCTTTCCGTACGCGACCAAATCCTTGGTGAGCTTATTGTACAAGCGGATAAAGAATGGACTCCAGAGCAAAAGCGTCTTTTGGAAGCCGTTGCCACCCAAGCAGCATTTGCACTGGAGAATGCCCGTCTCTTGAGCGAAAGCCAACAGACAGCATTGCGAGAAAGGATCGCGGCAGCAATCACCGAACGGATTTGGGCGTCTCAGACTGTTGATGGCATCCTGCAGACTGCTGTCCGCGAATTAGGGCGAGCGCTTGAGGCATCGGAAGCAACCATTGAGTTAAAAACTGAAGATTAGGAAGACCTTATGGCCAAAGAGATTTTGCCCAGTAATGTTGAAGAAAAACACCCATTTTTCCTGGTTCGTTTTTGGAGTTGGCTCACCGAACCCCATTCTTCAATTACAGAAATTGGACAAAGACGTCAGACACGACTGGCATCTTCATTAACGCTGATATATACAGCCTTAAGCATGACTGCTATATTGACAGCCACGGCACAACCCAACTCATCAACGGGTAATATAGCTCTGGGATTTTCCAGTTTAATTGGTTTGATTTCATATGCCCTAACCCGAACTCCTTATTTCAACCTTGGTGGTTTCTTATTTGTGCTGGGTGTATCATTCTCCGCTTATTTCTCAATTGCTGCCGGCGGCGCCAGGTCTTTTAGCGGGACAATCTATTCATTCGTACCAATCGCACTCATCTTTGGTATCGCAATCCTTTCTCCCTGGACATTAATATTCATTACGGGATTGAATGTCGTTGCAATATTTTCGCTTGTGTACGCAATGGGGATTTCAGCTCCCTCTTATGAATATATAACATCAGCCGGAATAGTGACTGTGATAGGCGTAGCCCTTGCTATTATTGATAACATTCGCACTGGTACGGAACGCGCTCGTCTGAGCGAAGTAAATGCTGCGAACCGTGAACTTCGGGCAATGCAAACTAATCTGGAAAAACGTGTACAGGACCGAACGGCTGCACTTGATCGACGCACATCCCAGCTCGAAGCTGCGTCATATGTGTCCAGACAGACAGCAGCTATTCAGGATCCGCAAATCCTTCTATCGAATGTTGTTGATTTTATTACTGCGCAATTTGGATATTATCATGCGGCAATTTTTCTGCTCGATGAAAGAGGGCGATTTGCTATCCTGCAAGCTGTGTCTTCGGATGGGGGAAAGCGGATGCTAGAACGTGGACACCGGCTGGAAGTCGGTCGCGAAGGCATTGTGGGTTACGCCGCATACCAGAAACGCCCTCGCATCGCCCTGGACGTGGGCGAGGACGCAGTATTTTTTAACAATCCCGATCTGCCCAACACACACTCTGAAGTAGCACTCCCTTTGACGGTCCGCAACAAAGTGATCGGTGTACTGGATATCCAATCGTACGAACAACAAGCTTTCACGCAAGACGATGTCAATACGCTTCAAGCGGTGGCTGACCAGATTGCTTTAGCGATTGATAACGACCGGCTCCTTACAGAAAGCCAGACATCATTGCGCCAATTACAGACGATTACCGCAGAGAGTACTTACCGGACCTGGAGAAACCGGTTGAGTCGCAAATCTCATGGATATTCGTACACACCATCAGGAGTATCGAATCTTATTAATTCCGGGCATGCTGAGGAAACCGCAGAAACCAGCAATCCATTTGAAGACAGGCTGATAATTCCCATTTCATTACGGAACAGTAAACTAGGCCAGATAACCCTTAAACGCAGAGGAAAGAATCCAAAATGGACTGAACGCGAGCAACAGCTAGCAGATCAAGTCGCTGCTCAAGTTGCCCTGGCGTTGGACAACGCCCGTCTGCTTGAAGAAACTCAATTTAGAGCGGCGCGTGAACAGACTATCAGCGAGATCAGTTCTCGCTTAAGCCAAACAACAGACCTGGATATGTTATTAAAGCTCGCTGTCCAAGAATTGCATCAACTCCCAGATGTCACTGAGGCTGCCATTTTCATCGGAAGCCCAAACCAGGGAGAAAAATAAACTTACCAACAATTCCTATGTTGAGACATACTCATGGAAAATGACTTTCGATTAGCTACAGGCAACCCAGAAAAAGCCAACAAATCCGAGAGGCTGGCTATATCTCTGGATGTAATTGCCTCATATGCACCAGCTTTTGCTTTTCTAACTTCATTTGGATTCGGAGTCATCTATGCCATCGCCGCAAACGGTTATTCAACTCAGGAACCGCCCTGGCAATTACTCTGGTTAGCAGGTGCAGCAGCAATCGCTGGTCTTATCTATTTGCCAGTACCCTGGATTATTAAAAAAGGTCGTCTCTATATTGCCCAAGCGATGATGCTTTTTTCATATATCTTCTTTATCGTCTTTGCAGACATCCTTTGGGCAGGTGCATCCAGTCTTATATATATCTTGATATGGGTATATCCTTTATTAATCATCTGGCTAAGCGATAACCACCGTCAGAGGGTCATTCCACTTCTGGCGGGAATCCTTGGGACCATCGGGGTGTATTTCTCAGAAAAAACTTTCATTATTGACCGGCTTTCCACTGACAATCTGGCAGCAACTATTGCAATCATCTATCTTCTGTTTATCGTTTTTACTTGGCTGGGACTAGCCATTATTGTAAGAGTCATTCAGTTCAAGACTCTTACGGCCAGGTTAACTTCGTCGTTTCTATTACTCGTATTGATCCCAGCAGTAATTACGACTCTTATAGCAGCTTTCCAAAGCTTTACCCGTGACCAGAACAATGTCTATTTAATATTGGATTCAACCACGCTAGTCAAAGAACAGCAAATCAATCAGGTCATTAATGGCATGTTCCAGGATCTCGAATTTACATTGCGTGATCCGGTTGCGCATCAACGCTTTGAGTATATATTTGAAGCTGAACCCAATTCCGTATTAAGCAAGATAAATAATGACATCGTTCTCGGTTACCTTAATAACATTATTGAACAAACCAATAACAAGTATGAGGAAGTATTACTTTTGGACTTGGGTGGTAATGTCGTCTTATCCACCATTCAAAGGAATATTGGTAAAAATTATGAAAACAATTCATTTTTCCGTCAAGGTCTTCTTAAACCTTTTTCTACGACTGAGACTGAAATACCAGAATTTGGCGCAAAAGCATTCTTGATCACCGAAGCCGTCAAAAACAGCTCGGGAAAAACGGTGGGTGTAATCACCTTTCGATCCAAATTCGATATTTTCGAGCAAATTATTGAACAAGCATCAGGATCAGGCATAGAGGATGAGTCTTATTTGATCAGCGAAAATTTTATGCCTCTCACGGCTACACTCACCCAGACAAATGAAGTGACTTCAACGGCGGCATTGAAGGCGATTAATGGTCGCCAAGCGGGATATGATACTTACCAGAATTATTCAGATACCACAGTACTCGGCGCTTATCGCTGGCTTCCCGGGCTTCGTGCTGCAGTGATTTCTGAGGTAACCCGCTCGAAGGCATTATTAGACACAGTGATCCTTATAGCCACAATCTTAGCCGTTGGCGTTTTCACGATCGCACTATCCATCATCGCTGTCTTCCTGACTGCCCGAACGATCAGCACCCCCATCACCGATTTAGCCCAAACAGCGGGGCAACTCGCTACAGGCGATCTCTCCTCACGGTCCACATTATTCCGAGTGGATGAGATCGGGCAACTGTCAAATTCGCTGAACGCAATGGCAGATCGACTGCAAGGATTTATTGCCAATCTTGAACAGCGAATTACCGACCGCACACGGGATCTACAGCGTCAGGCTTTGCGATTGCGGGTGGCAGCAGAAATTTCAAGAGATTCAGCAACTGCAACACAATTGAATGAGCTTCTCAATCATTCCGCACAACTTATCCGCGAACGCTTTGGTTTCTATCATTCAGGCATTTTCCTTCTTGATGAGAATCGCGAATATGCAATATTAAGTGCAGCTTCTGGAGATGCCGGCCATTTGATGCTTGAAACTGGTTATAAACTGCGTGTTGGAGATGGAATCGTGGGCCATGTTGCCCAAACGGGTGAACCGCGAATCGCGCTTGACACTGGCACTGATGCGATCTACTTCAGAAATCCATTACTACCAGCAACTCGATCCGAGCTTTGTCTTCCCCTGAAAGTATACAACCGCGTCATCGGCGTTTTGGATGTGCAAAGCGATTTGCACAATGCATTCTCCGAAGAGGATGTCGCCACTTTGCAGATCATGGCAGACCAACTCGCTGTGGCAATTGAACGCACTCGTGTTTATCAAGATTCTCAGGAAAGCTTGCGTGAACTAAAAAGGAGTTATCAGGGATACACCGAGGAAAGTTGGAGTATTCTTACCCGCTCAAAAGAAATTGTGTCAGGGTACGTTTACGAAGGTGTAAATGTCCGCCCCTTGACGAAATTACCCGAAGATTCTAATCGTGTCTTTGAATCCGGAATTTCCCAAATTACGACCGAATCGATAGGAAAACAAAAAATAAGCACACTAGCGGTGCCGATAAAAATCCGCGGAGAAATCATCGGGATAATCAAATTACACTTCCGCGGAGAAAGCATTCCTGGCGAGACTGTTTCTATTGTCGAGGAAATAACCAACCGGGTTGCTATTGCGCTAGAAACAAGCAGGTTGGTATTTGAATCACGCCAACAAGCCACCCGTGAGCGCGCAGTGTCCGAGGCTGCATCGCGTATTGGCTCATCGGTAGAATTTGATGCCATTCTTCGCTCCGCCGTTGAGGAATTGGGTAAGTTAATGGTAGATTCCGAAGTAGTAGTTCAACTCAATCCCTCCAGCTCAATGTCTAAAGGAGCTCCAAGTGGATAGTTCGCACTCTCTCGAAAAACGACAATATACTAAAATCCAGAATCGTCTGTCCATAGCTTTTTCGATCCTGGCTTCCGTTATTACTCTAGTTATATCTCTCGCGGTCTATTTAGAGGCACGCAGGAATCTTTACACACAATTCACCGAGCGCGTACTAAGTTTTGTCAGTCTTGCAGAATTGCAACAGCTTCCCAATTTACTGTCCAACATTACCACACCGGAAGATCAGGATACATCTATCTACAAATTCCTTCAACAGGAACATCAAAAGATTGTTGATTCAGATCCAACCCTGGGGTCCGTTTACACTTTGAGACAGGACCAACAGGGTAACATCTATTTTGTCGTTGATGCTGTCTCGCGAGATTTGTCACAGTCGAAACCTTCAGCCAGTTATGGAGATTTCTACACCAACCCCGGACCTGTCCTAAGAGAATCATTTGCCACATTAAACCGACCCATTGCTGAGGAGGGGTTTTATGCGGACGATTGGGGTACGTGGCTCTCAGCTTATGCACCTATCTATCGGGACGATGGCACTCGGGAAGGCGTGCTGGGCATTAATCTGTCTGCTGAAGCTGTTTTGACTGCAGAGAGAAATATGCTTATAACATCACTCGTCATCCTCGCCTTTGCCTTGCCAATTTTTGCGATAGTAGGATGGGTCGTCGGTAACCGGTTGACCCGTCCAATCGTGGAATTAATAAATGGGGTCAACCGCATAACCTCTGGCGATCTTGAATATCGCGTTGCGATAAAGTCCGGCGATGAAATCGAAGCCCTGGCCGACTCATTCAATATCATGACTTCCAGAGTGGGTGAACTTGTTAGTAACCTGGAGAAACGTGTTGCAGATCGCACCGCAGAGTTGGAAATTGTATCAAAACAAATGACCAAACGTGCTGATCTGTTGACAACCGTTTCGGATGTTTCTCGAGCCATTAGCACGGTGCAGGATATAGAAAAATTACTTGATTCCATAGTAGAACTAATCTCCAACCGATTCAATTACTACCATACGGGCATTTTCATAATCGACGACAAACGGGAGTATGCAGTCCTCCAGGCAGCCAGCAGCGAAGGCGGGAAGAGAATGCTGGCACGCAGCCACAAGCTTAAAGTTGGCGAAGAAGGAATCGTTGGTTTTGTTACGGATTCCGGGCAGCCCAGAGTCGCAGTAGACACCGGCGCGGAAGCGATCTATTTCAAAAACCCCGACCTACCAGGTACCCGATCAGAACTGACCCTCCCGCTGATGATCAGTGAACGAATCATTGGCGCTCTGGATGTCCAAAGTGAGCAACCTGACGCATTCTCAGAAGATGATATTCAAGTGTTGGGAACGCTGGCAAATCAAGTAGCAGTTGCCATTCAAAATGCGAGCCTTTTCACCGAAACGCGAAAAGCATTGAATGAAGCACAGATTGCATATCAGAGGTTTGTACAAACGGGCTGGAAACGTTTCATGGAACGATCCACCCAAATCGGATACCAATTTACTGGTAACACTGTTAATCCGCTGAAGACAGCTTTGGATCGACCGGAAATTAATGCAGTTCTGGAATCGGGAGAGGCAACCACCGACGCTGTTACAGAAAACAAAGCCTCGATACCAACACTAGCGATTCCGATCAAAGTACGAGGGGAAACCATTGGCGTGCTCGACATTCGTGCTTTACGCACCGATCGGGCGTGGGAGAAAACAGACATCACAACGGCACAGACAATCGCAGACCGGCTGGCATTCGCATTAGAAAATGCCCGGTTAATTGACGAATCCCAAAAACGTGCGGCACGGGAGCGAGCCATCTCCGACATGACTTCCAAAATTGGATCATCTGTTGACGTCAATACGATATTACAGCAAACTGTTCAGGAACTGGGAAGATTGATCGGTAATTCTGAGGTCATCATCCAAATCGGCAGTGGGAATAACAATCAAACCAAGGAATAACCTATATGTGGGCATCCCTCCGAAAGCTCTTCTCTACGCCTGTTTTTGAGGGCGATGAAGAAAAAACCCGAAAAGCTAGATACTTATCCACAATCTTAATCGCTGCAATATTGCTTCTATCTACGCTTTTGTTCCTTATTTTTATGAGCGACATGAGTCTCTCAATAAGCCTGAATTACATGCCAACAAGAATCCTAATGGTTCTCCTGGCTGTCATTATTTGTCTGTATGTTGTGATGCGGAAAGGGTTAATATCACAAACAAGTGTTGCTCTTATCGTTCTCACCTGGATCGCATTTACCTTTATAGCTTATTCCGCCGCTGGTATCAAAGATACGACTTTCACCGCCTATATAATAGTTATCTTATTGGCTGGACTTTTACTAAACGTGTGGTATAGCATCGGCTTTGCAATTGCAAGCATATTAACCGGGTGGTTATTCGCCTACCTGGAGACAACGGGAATTTTACTAACGAGACCTGACACTGCATACAATATGGCAAGAGATTTTACAGTAATATTCCTGCTCATCGCCTTATTAGTTTACTTGACAGTGGCTGGTCTTAAAAATGCGATTGAACAATTGAAAGTTAATTCTACGGAATTGGGAAAAGGGAACAAAGAACTACAGTCACTCCATGCTGATCTCGAACTGAGAGTCGAACAGCGCACGAACGAATTGTTAACAACCACCAAGCAAATGGAACAACGAGCAAAACAACTGCAAACCGTTGCAGATGTCGCTCGCACTACTGCTTCTGTCCAAGATATAGAAACTTTACTTCCAACAATAGCAAAGGTAATCAGTGAGCAATTCGGTTATTATCACACAGGGATTTTCCTTAACGACGAACGCAATGAATATGCTGTCCTTAGAGCAGCAAACAGCGAGGGTGGAAAGCGCATGCTCAATCGTGGACACTCCCTGCGGATTGGAGAACAGGGCATCGTCGGATTTGTCGCCAAACACGGTCAGCCACGCATAGCACTGAATACCGGAGAAGATGCTGTCTTTTTTAACAACCCCGAATTGCCCAACACGCGATCCGAGGCGGCTTTGCCATTGAAAATTGGGGAGAAAATTATAGGCGTTTTAGATGTTCAAAGCCAGCAATCTTCAGCTTTCTCAGAATCAGATGTTGGAGTCTTGAGCACACTAACCAACCTGGTGGCCGTTGCGATTGAGAATTCACACCTTTTCAGCCAGACCAACAAAACTTTATCAGAGTTGAAAGATACCTATGCGCGTTTTTCGGGTCTGGAATGGGAGAGATTTTCAGCAGAGATAAAAACCACAGGATACCGGTATTCAGGTTTGGAGGTCGAACCGCTGACCACCCCAGTACTTCTGAGTGGAATAGGTAGTACCTCAGAATTAATTCAAAATCCGAGAGCTATGGAAGCCATTTCCATCCCTATCAAACTACGTGGACAAACCCTCGGCTTCCTGAGCGTTAAGCCAAAAACTGCAACTCATAAATGGGGAGAAGACGAACTCGCCATCGCACAGGCTGCAGCGGATCGTGTCGCACTTGCGCTCGAAAACGCACGTTTATTAAAGGATGCCCAAAGAAAAGCAGCCAAAGAGCAGTTGATTGGCGAGATATCCAATAAGATCAGCGCCTCCACCAATATGGACAATATTCTCTTGACAGCCATCGTTGAACTTGGGCAGGCAATATCCGATTCCGAAGTCATCATCCAGTTTGAGGAACACCAGTAGAAGGAGCTCCAGGTGGATAGTTCGACAACACTTGAACAACGACATTACACCAGAATTCAAACCCGACTTGCGATCGCCTTCGCGGTGATGGCCGCGATCATCACGATCGCAATCACCGTCATACTTTTCATTCAGGCACGAAGAAACCTATATACACAATTCGAAAACCGGGTCACGATTCTTCTCAAACAAGCTGAAGAGAGAGAATGGCCAGATCTACTTGCAAATATCCATGCCGCAACTGACGAAGGTACTCCGAATTATGATTTCCTGCAGCAACAGCAGAAAATATTCATGGCAAACGACCCCACCATCAGCTCGGTATATTCTTTGCGACAGGATCAACTTGGGACTATTTATTATCTCGTCGGAGTTTTGAGTTCCGATCTAGCAGAAAAAAGACCTCCTATCCACTTTGGTGTTCTCCTTGATTCTCCACGACAAGCTCTTCTGGACGCCTTCAAATCGAGTTCGCAGTTTTCGATTGATAAGAATACTCGCAGCGACGATATGGGCACATGGATATCAGCCTATGCCCCGATCGTTAATACGGATGGCAAAAATGTTGGTGTTTTTGGATTCGATATTTCCGCAAAAAGCCTGGTTGACGCTGAGAGAAATATGCTCGTCACCTCCATCGTCCTCATGGCTTTAGCTTTGCCCATTTTTGCAGGAATCGGCTGGGTACTTGGCAGCCGGCTTGCCCGACCCATTGTAGAACTGACAAACGGAGTAAACCGAATCACTTCAGGGGATTTGGCTCATCGAGTCGAAATCAAATCCGGAGATGAAATCGAGGCATTGGCAGATTCATTCAATACCATGACTGCCAGATTAAATGACCTAGTGGATGGGCTGGAACAGCGCGTGGAAGAAAGAACTTCTAACCTGACCTCAAAAACGAATGAGTTGGAGGAAGCTTCAAAGAGATTAGCCAATCGCGCCTCGCAATTAATAGCTGTCTCGGTTGTTGCCCGATCCGTTACAACCATGCGTGACGTAAACCAACTCCTCCCTAATATTACATCAATCATCAGTCAGCAATTTGGTTATTACCATGTCGGTATTTTCCTTAACGACGCAGGAAATCAGTATGCGGTTTTACGAGCTGCAAATAGCGAAGGCGGTAAACGAATGCTTGACCAGGGTCATCGACTAAAGATCGGACAGGTGGGTATTGTGGGTTATGTCGCCAACACAGGAAAACCTCGCATTGCGCTGGACACTGGTGAAGATGCTGTATTTTTTAATAACCCAAATCTGCCAGGCACAAAATCGGAAATGGCTCTCCCTTTGAAAATCGGTGAAAAAATTATAGGCGTCATTGATGTGCAAAGCACTGAATCCGCCGCATTTAAACAGGAAGATGTGGAAATCCTTTCCATTCTCGCTGACCAGGTAAGCATTGCAATTGAGAATGCGCGCCTATTCGAGGAGGCTCAAAAATCTTCGGCGGAAGCCCAAAGCGCGTTGCGGCAATATGCTCGCACCGACTGGGGACGTCTCCAACGAGCGAGAAAAACCAAGGGCTATCGATATACCTATAAGGGTATAGAACCTTTAACGAAAACAGTAAAGCTGCCCGAAAAACCCTCATCAGAACATGAAATGTCTGTGGTAAAAATTCCACTGACCATTCGGGAAGAGCAAATAGGCTCACTGGGATTGTTCGTACCTGCAAATAGAACGATCTCAGATGATGAGATGGACATCGCGCGTGCGATAGCAGAACGGGTAGCTTTGTCTGTAGAAAATGCCCGATTATTCGAAGAGACATCAAGTCGTGCAGAACGGGAAAAAACTGTGGCCGATATCAGTAATAAGATCCGCAGTACAAACAACCCCGAAATAATGATCCAAACTGCTTTGCTGGAATTACAGAATGCGCTTGGCGCAAGCAAAGTCCAGATCCTCCCATATTCGGCGTCCATACCTCAGGCGACACCAATCACTCCCAAAAAGGCAAGGAAATCTCGTGCCAAATCACAAGACTGACCCGCTGGCATTTCGGATCGAGGAGCCACAATGACCTATGTGATCGCCGTTTCCAATGAAAAAGGCGGCGTTGCAAAAACAACGACGACATTCTCATTAAGCGCTACTTTGGGCGAGAGAGAGTTACAAGTCCTTCTCGTTGATCTTGATCCGCAGGGAAATTTAACACTTGCCACCGGCCTTGAACCAAAAGAAATCAAAAATACAAGTGGCGACATACTTCTTGATGGGTTGCCTTTAAGTGAATGTATTCGCAAGACTAACATGAAAAATGTGGATATCATTCCGGCAAATAACAGGATGGAAGCGACAGAACAGTCACTGCCCGTACGACTGAACTATGCGCTTATCTTGCGGGATGCTCTTCAGAAAGCACACCTGTCTTATAACTTTATATTACTGGATTGCCCCCCTGCTCTGGGAGCGGTCACTCTAAATGCACTTTCAGCATCGAATTTACTCATTGTCCCTACTCAGGCGGAATATTTTTCCGCATATGCACTTCGTGACATGATGGCGCTTATCAGGAAAGTTCGTCATGAATTCAACCCCAATCTGGCATATCGGATTCTCATTACGCTTTTGGATCAACGCAACAGAACCCATCGCACCATTCGCCAACAACTGCAACAAACTTTTGGGGTTGGGTTGTTTGAAACAGTCATTGAAATCGATACCCGGCTTCGCGAAAGTCCAATCGTAGGAATGCCCATTACTCAATATCGCCCCAATAGTCGTGGCTCACAGCAGTACCGAGTTCTGGCTCAGGAGATAGTACAGTATGTCCAGCAAACGAATCCGCAAACGGCTTGATAAACTTTTTGATCGAATTAAGCTAGATGAGGCTGGTGTATCCGTAGAACAAATACGGGAGAAACAGGATCTGCCAGTCAAACCCCAACCTGCCTCGCAACGCGGAGCAAGGATGGACGCTGTAATACCGGAAGCATTTCACACAAAATCTCTCTCCGGATTACTGCCGTTAGAAACCAATACCGTCGTTACCCAGGGAACAGAAGATGCGCCTGCATCGATGACCATGGTTTTTCGGACCCCTGAGCAGGACTGGAGTCAACTTCAGGTTGTCTCCGCGACACCGGGACGAACCTGGGGTTCTGATGATCAATTGCTTGTTAAACAAGTGGTCGATCAACTTACCCTCGCACTTCAAAATGCCCAACTTTTCCAACAAACGCAGCGTCAAAATTCTGACTTGGCGGTTCTGAACGAGATGGGAAAAGAATTGGTTACCTTGCTCGACCGGGAACAAATTCTAGAAAATGTCTATAAATACACTTCAAGATTGATGGATACAGAGAACTTTTTCGTAGCTCAATATGATGATCAAACAGAGGAATTCACTTTTCCATTTGTGATTAATAACGGGAAACGAGATCAGGCGCCTAATCGCAAATTAGGTAATGGTCTTAGCGACTATGTCATCCGCTCTAAACAACCGTTGTTTATACCCGAGAACATGGAACTCCGGATGAAAGAGCTGGGGGTGGACATCATCCGCTTGGGAACAGGTGAATTAGCTCAATGTTGGCTAGGTGTTCCCATGCTGGAAGGCGAGCGAATACGTGGCGTCATTGCAGTTCAAAGTATTAAACGAGAGCATGTATTTGATGAGCGCCACCGTGACCTACTGCTTTCAATTGCCAGTCAGACAGCTTTTTCTCTTCAAAACGCAACTCTGTTTCAACAAACCCAGGAACAAAATGCTGAGTTGGCTATTTTGAATAAAATGGGACGAGAATTGTCTTCACAGTTTACCGTGGACGGTATCACCAAAGTTGTTTATGACTACACTGGCCGTCTAATGGATGTGACTGATTTCTTTATCTCAATTTATCACCCAGAGAATAATGAAATCTCATTCCCGCTCGTTTACTTTGATGGAAAACCAACGACAATTGAAAGAATCGGCGTTGGAAATGGACTAACAGCTAAAATCATACGAGACAAACAGCCTGTTTTTCTTCCAGATCAGGTAAAAGAACGGTTCAGGGAATTGGGAATCGAATTTGTTACGGTTGGCGATGAGGAGCCTGCGAAATGCTGGTTGGGTGTTCCCCTTATGATCGGTCAAGCGGTTCTCGGAACAATCACCGTCCAAAGTACGCAAACTGAGCGATTGTATAACGAACATCACCGAGATTTATTAACCGCGATTGCAAGCCAGGCAGCGATTTCTCTTCAGAACGCTCACTTATTCCAGGAGACCGAACAACGCAACGAAGAACTGTCTACACTAAATGATATCATCGGTTCGGCCAGTCAATCACTTGCATTGAAAGAAATTCTAGATATTGTGTTGACAAAAACCATGGAAACACTTGAGTTTGAAGCTGGCTTGATCACGATTTTTAATGAGGATCGAGGCAAACTCGAAAGAATAGTACGAAAAGGACTTCCGGGTGAAATTCCAACCGATCCCTCAGAAGGTCTGGAGAGTTCGTTATGCCATGTTGTATTTTCAACCCATCAGTCATTAATCATTGGTGATCTCCGCGAGGGTGCTCCCGTCGATGTTTCAGGCGAGATTGAAGCGGGATTTCTCGGCTACGCAGGTGTGCCGCTTGAATCAAAGGGGAAGGTACTGGGCACATTATGTGTTTTCAAGCGAGCCTCGGGACCCGTGGAAGATACTACAATCAGCTTGATGCAGACAATTGGTCGGCAGATCGGGTTTGCCATCGAAAATGCGAGATTGTTCGAAGAGACATCTAAATTTAAACAGGGTATTGAACGGGCTGGTGACGCCATCTTCATGACCGATATCTCTGGAAAAATTATTTATATCAATCCTGCGTTCACAACTGTCTACGGGTATTTGCCTGAAGATGCAATCGGGCAGACCCCCAGAATCATTAAATCAGGGCTTATCACGCAGGAAAACTATCAACATTTTTGGCAAACACTATTATCAAAAAATTCAGTGACAGGTGAGCTGATCAATAAAGCCAAAGATGGTCGATTGGTTAACATTGCAGGCACCAACAGCCCAATCCTTGATGAAAAAGGGAACATTCTGGGCTTCCTGGCGGTCCAGCACGACATCACGAGTGCCAAACAAGCCGAAGAAGCCCTTCGGCAAAGCGAGCACGCTCTCCAACGCCAGAACGAATACCTCGCTACTGCCGCAGAAGTCGGGCGACTTGTGACTTCCACGCTTGACCAGGCTACTTTGTTTGAGCGGACGGTAGACCTTATCCGTGGAAGTTTCGGCTTCTACTATGCATCCATTTTTACCATCGATGATACTGGTTTCAATGCAGTTTTACGCGAAGGTACGGGGGATGCAGGCGAAAAGATGAAACAATCCGGACACTCTCTAGCAGTAGGCTCTCGTTCCATTATCGGACAAGTTACTGCCACCGGGAAGACGATCATAGTGAATAATACAGCGGTAGATCCACTTCACAGACCCAACCCGCTTCTTCCCAACACCCGAGCCGAGGCTGGGATCCCATTAAGGATTGGAGAACGCGTGATTGGTGCGATTGATCTTCAATCCATTGAAACTGCAGCATTCAAACAGGAAGATATCGCTGTTCTCGAAATCCTGGCAGACCAGGTCGCTGTGGCACTGGAAAATGCACGCTCTTACAACCTCGCCCAAAAGGCTATGGAAGAAATGCGAGAGACGGACCGAATCAAGAGTCAGTTCCTCGCAAACATGTCTCATGAATTGCGGACACCATTGAACTCCATCATCGGTTTCTCGAGGGTGATCCTCAAGGGGATTGATGGACCAATTAATGAGCCGCAACAGCAGGATCTCTCTGCGATCTATAACTCTGGCCAACATCTATTAGGGCTTATCAATGACATTCTTGATCTGTCCAAGATCGATGCGGGAAAAATGGAGCTCGCATTCGATGAGGTCAATATGGGAGATACCATACACAGCGTCATGTCCACAGCTGTCGGGCTGATAAAAGACAAACAAATCCACCTTCAAGAACAGGTGGAGCCTAATCTGCCATCTGTTCGAGCTGATTCAATGCGCCTCCGCCAGATATTGCTTAACCTGATTTCAAATGCTGCAAAATTTACCGATGAGGGCGCAATAATTGTAAGCGCCAACCTCCATACAAATTCGCTTGGCAAACAGGAAGTGATGGTTAGTGTGACAGATTCCGGGCCGGGGATTTCCACCGAAGACCAGGAAAAATTGTTTAAACCATTTTCGCAAGTGGACGCATCTCCAACCAGGAAGACGGGCGGAACCGGACTTGGCCTTTCCATCAGTCACCGTTTGGTCGAATTGCACGGTGGCCGGATAGGCATCCATAGCACCGTTGGGAAAGGAAGTACCTTCTATTTCACTGTCCCGGTTTTTGCTGTCAAACCCATTATCCCGGATATCGGTGATGGAAAAATCATCCTGTGTATTGATGACGACTCCCAGGTCATCAATCTATACGATCGATACTTGACTCCTCAAGGCTACCAGGTGGTCGCATTGACCGACCCCACCAAGGCTTGTGAGGTGGTCAAACAAATTAAACCCTTTGCGATAACCCTGGATATCATGATGCCAGGTTACGATGGCTGGCAGGTAATTAATGACCTAAAGGCAGACCATGCCACCCATGAGTATCCGGTAATCATTTGCTCGATCGTTGAGGAGGAAGAAAAAGGTTTCAGTCTGGGAGCTGCAGATTACCTGGTAAAACCAATTCTTGAAGAGGATCTTGTTCATTCCCTAAACAGACTCAATGGAGACGGGAGTATAAACGAAGTATTGGTGATTGACGATGATCCGAATGATTTAAGGTTGGTGGAAAAGATTCTAAAAGAACACAGCCAGTACAAACCTATTCTCGCTGAAGGTGGCATAAATGGATGGGAAACACTTCTGGCACACCCACCGCAGGCGATCATTCTCGATCTATTCATGCCCGACCTGGACGGCTTTACCATCCTTGAAAGGATGCGCTCAACCGCAATGCTGCGAGATATTCCCGTAGTAGTGATCAGCGGAGTGGATTTAAACCCCGAACAGAAGAAACAACTTGAAAATCTTGGTAAGCGGTTATTACAGAAGGGAATGTTGAACGAAGAGGAGCTTTTTGCGACCCTTGAACGGGCATTAAGCCGGCTGGATGTAAAAAAAACCGGAGAAAAATAAATGTCACTTATTATCCGCTGTCTTGACTGCGGTCATACGACGACTTATTACCCGACAAAAATCCCCTGCCCGAACTGCAATAGTCAATGGCGTCAGGCAGAATATGATTACGCAAGAATCGCAGAAATTTGGAGGAAGGAGCTCCCTTCACGTCCATACGACCTCTGGCGATATGTCGAACTGTTGCCTGTTCATAATCCCAATCCTTCTTTGAAACTAGGCGAGGGCTGGACACCTTTAATCCAGGCAGCAAATCTGGGTATGATGCTCGGATGCCCAAATATCCTAATAAAGGACGAACGCCAGGGACCAACCGCTTCATTCAAAGATCGGCAAGCATCTGTCACGATCGCTGCATTGAAAGAAGCTGGAATAACAGAAATGGTGGCAGCCTCGACCGGAAATGTCGCCATATCGTATTCAGCGTACGCCGCCCGGGCGGGAATAAAGCTATGGGCATTTGTAACAAGCCTGGTTCCTGCGGTCAAGATGAGGGAGATAGCACTTTATGGGAGCCAGGTAATTAAAGTAACTGGTTCCTACGATCAAGCCAAGCAAATCGCAGCGGAATTTGCCAATAAACGCGGTTTGTATCAGGATATGGGCGCACGAACGATTACATCTGTGGAGGGGATGAAGACCATCGCCTTTGAAATTGCAGAACAACTAACCCAACAAATTGGTCCCATTATAACAAATGACGGCTTGTCAAAATGGCGTACTCCCGATTGGTATGTTCAAGCGATAAGTGGTGGAATTGGCCCGCTTGGAGTGGCGAAAGGTTTTCAGGAATTGAAGATGATGGGGTTCACCGACCAGATGCCCTCCCTCGCCGTGATCCAGGCTGAGGGATGCGCGCCGATGGTTCACAGTTGGAAACAAAAATTGGAAACGCCGATTGTGGTGACGTCGCCTAAGACCCAAATCGAAACTCTTGCAACTGGCAACCCTGGTAGAACCTACAATTTATTACGCAAGCAGGTGGATTTGGAGGATGGGGTTTTTGAGAGCGTAAGCGATGAAGAAGCTTTCCGCGCGATGCATGTGCTTGCCAAAATGGAAGGAATCTCCGCCGAACCTGCAGCCGCGGTTGCTTTTGCCGGACTCTTTAAATTGATCCGGGCTGGAGTCATAAAATCCACAGATATTGTGGTGGTCAATTGCACTGGCCATACTATACCGGCTGAATCCTTTATTCTCGGCAGCGGATGGGCAAAGAATATTGTTCTCCCGAGCAAGGAAGAACAACCTCCGCATGAAGAAGAAGGTTTGTTGGCTGCTCTTAACCGGGTTGCGCCCGACCGCTTCCCTCGCATCGCCATCATCGATGACGCTCCGGAAGCTCGCCGTCTTATTCGTCGAATTCTGCAATCTCAGGGAAACTTCGCCATATCTGAAGCGGCTGACGGTAAAGAAGGACTTTCATTAATCCGCAATGAGCACCCTGATTTAATTGTGCTGGATTTAATGATGCCGGAATTGGACGGATTTTCTGTAATCGAAGCCCTAAAGGCAGATCCAAACACAGCAAATATACCGGTAATCGTATCGACGGCAAAAGAACTTACGGAAGAGGAAAAAGGACGATTAAAAGGGCAAATACAATCATTGATGCAAAAGGGCGACTTTATGAGCGATGAATTTCTAGATGAAGTCCGTTCCTTTATTCGATGATTTTATGAATACAGTAGGGCAAGAATGACAACTACCCGCGGGCGGAGGACAGGCGTGGTTTCAACGCTGGCGTCCGCTGTTTTTCTTGGTCTGGCCCCTGTCTTCGGCAAAGCTGCTATTGAATTTGGCTTTAACCCCTTATTTGTTGTCGCATTTCGTACCAGCTTTGCTGCATTAATGTTGTTCCTCATCGTGGCAGTATTTAATCGAAAGTACCTGTACATTTTCCCTGCGGGACTGCTAGGTTGTTTTCTCGCCGGTACAATTAATGGTGCCGGGTCACTTTTATATTATCTATCTCTCAGTCACCTTTCAGCAAGTATAGGGCAGTTGATATACTCAATTTACCCACTCTTTGTGGCTCTTTGGCTGATCCTTGACAATCAACTTCCCAGTCGGTTAACGATGCTCAGGATGGGATTGGCGCTTTTTGCCATCATTCTACTCACATATTCCGATTTTTCTCAAACCGACCTATTCGGAATTCTATTAATGTTGGGGGCTTCAGCCCTTTATGCATTGCATATCCCGATTAACCAACGAGTGCTATACGAAATTCCAGCCCCGACGGTTACTCTCTATACACTTCTTGCAATGAGCATCGTGGTTGTACCAGTATTTCTCCTTTTTGACAGGAGTCTACCGGCGTCCGGAGCTCAATTTAGACCTCTCATTGGTCTCACGCTTGTGACCTTTTTTTCTCGCCTTACCCTTTTTCTGGGCGTGAAACACCTTGGCGGATTACAGGCTGCCATACTTGGACTTACAGAATTATTCATTACGATTCTTGCCAGTTATTTTTACCTTGGTGAACAGCTTACGTATGTCCAGTGGATCGGTGCAATAATTCTCGGTGTGAGCTTGCTGCTTTTCGGTTTTGAAAAATCTACCCCCGCGCGTCGTTCTGGAGGTTGGTTGAGCTGGATCAGTTCGCCGAAGCCAAAGATCACAATCCCATTTGATCAATAATTTCCAAACCTTTTAAATAAAATCGGGACGGAGGAAATTCCGTCCTGATTTTATTTTATGATGAGGAATCACTCGATTACTTCAAAGAGATAACCCGTTCCTCTGACGCTTACAATCCGGTTATACAATACAGGGAGGTTTTCAATCTTGTGTCGCAACCTGCTGATGAGCGGACGAAGAATTTCCTGAGCCTCTCGCTGAGAAACATCGTATCCCTGGACCAATAAGACCAATTCACGATGAGAGAATACTTTCCCGGGATTTTCTACAAACACTTTCAATAAATGTCCTTCTGCTGGTGTCAATTGAATTATCTCATTCCCACGTTCAACCGTTCGACGGGTTGTATCCACGGCAGTTCCATCATCAAATTGGATCACCGATGGAGAGATATCCGGTATTACACTAACCCCTTTCTTGCGTTGTTCTATCTTCGAAGCCCTTCGCATCAGTCCACGTTCAACACTCTCAAGGATCTGTTTTGGCGAAGCTGGCTTTAGGAGGTAGTCGTGCACCCGATGCCGAAGAGCGTCCACAGCAGTTTCCATTGAACCGTGTGCCGTGAGTAAAATGATCTCGGTATCGGGAGACATTTGCCCCAGTACGCGCACAACCTCCATCCCTCCCATACCTGGCATCCGTAAATCCAAAACGATTAGATCGACTGAATACATACGGATATAATCGACAGCTGCTTCACCGTTTGGCACTGATGAAACATTGAAGCCTTCCAGCCGAAGAATGTCTGTCAGCGATTGACGAGTGATAGGTTCGTCATCAACAACCAAAATATGAGCTTTCATTTTTCACTCACTGGTAATGTTACCCGGAAGCAAGCACCGGGTGTGCGGTCAGGGATCAGTTCCAGATTTCCGCCATGCGCAACGATAATCCCGTAGCTTACCGAAAGTCCAAGACCAGTCCCCTTCTCTTTTGTGCTGGTAAATGGTTCAAATATGGTGGAGTGAAGGTCTATCGGCACACCCGGGCCAGTGTCCTGGAAGTAGATTTCAATATTTTTCTTTATCTCCCGAACATTGATGATCAATTCCCCACCATTGGGCATTGCATCAAATGCATTCAAAATCAAATTTATAAAAACTTGTTGAATCTGGCTGCTTACAGCCATTATTTCCGAAACATTGGGTGACCATGCTGTCGTTACACGAATGCCTCGATTATGAAGTTGTGACGACATAAGGCTCAGGACGTTGTCCAACAAATCGACTACATTGACTTGTTCACGATCTACGTTTGGCCGGTAAAATTCCAGCATGCGCTGGACAGTGCTCATCAATCTTTCCAACTCGGTCTGTGTCATTTCGAAATATTTCTGGCGCATATCAGGTGATAGATCAGAACGCGCAGCCAGATGCAGGCAATTCTGAACCGCTTGAAGGGGATTATTGATTTCATGTGCGATAGATGCTGTCATCCGACCTGCAGTAGCCAATTTTTCCGCTTGAACCAGTGCAACCTGAGAATCTTCAATACGTTTAATATAATTACGCAATTCTTCATAAAGATGGGCATTTTCCATGGCGATTGCGGCTTGGCGGGTTAAAATCTGATACATTTCTAGATCAGCTTCTCTAAAAGGCGCTGAATTCTTATCGCGAGCAGCGAAAAAAACTCCCCGGAAATTAATCCGAGTAACAGGTACGCTCATTACCGCGCCATACCCAGCTGAGTTAATCATCTTATGCAAGTTGGCATCACCTGGACCACCTGCATTCATCAGGATTGGGGTGCCCAATTTGTCAGCCTGATCAATTAATTCAGTCCCTTTGGAAGAATCGTTTTCAGACGGAACTCGACCACGAGAGACAATCAAACTTAATGGGGCACCCAATTCCCCTGCTTGATAAATCCCCGCATGTGGACATTGAAGCAGTCGACAAACCGCATCCATTACATATTGGGTTAAGAATTCAGATCGGGTTTCAGCCAGGAGCGACTCGGTCACATCAAACAATGGGCGCAACGCCTGTACGCGAGCTGAATCGCGCTTCCTCTGGTTGTCGCTCATTGCCTGTTGAACAGAATTTAAGAATTCTTTCTTCTCAAAAGGCTTAAGTAATAAACCATCAACGCCCTCACGTAACGCCTGGATGGCAGTCTCCACCGTCCCGTAACCTGTCATCACCAATATGGCAATTTCTGGTTGCTGACGACGAGATTCGACGATAACATCAAACCCGCTCATAGTCGGCATCCGAATATCGACTACTAAGAGATCAGTGGGATTTTCGCGCAAGAACTCTAGCGCTTTCTCCGGCTCCGTGAAGGCCATTGGAGCAAATCCCTCGTTTTTCAGTATACGGTCACATAAGGCGGTGATGCCTGGCTCATCGTCTAGAATAATGACACGGGTGCCAGTCATGATTTATCTTCAATTGGAAGAAAAACAGTAAATATTGAACCTGCACCCAACGTGCTTTCAACTTCAATTGCGCCACCGTGTTCCGCAACAATCCCATATGTGACCGAGAGCCCTAATCCAGTCCCTCCCTGACCTGCCCGCGTAGTAAAGAATGGCTCAAAAATCCGAGGCAGGTTTTCGGGAGGTATACCCACGCCGGTATCTTTGATGGCGATGAGGACATGCGGTTTACCATATCGCGTTTGTAAGCTTGTAATAACAGATAACTCTCCACCTTCGGGCATAGCATTGAGGGCATTATGCAGGAGGTTTAGAAAAACTTGTTTCATCTGGTTCCGATCAATCATTACCCAGGGTAACTTATCCTCAAACTTTGCATCAATCACCACACCATTAATACGGAAGAGGTGGTGCATGAGTGAAAGCACATCCTGAACAACCTCGTTTACATCCGCGCTGATCCTGACTGTCTCCGATTGACGCGAAAAATCCAATAGACGCCGGACGACATCACGAGCGCGACGGGCTTCCCGCAATACTACTTCTAGATCGGACCGTTGAGATGTATCAACCGGTAGCGCTTCCAAAACCAACTCACTGAAGCCGACAACTGTTGTCAATGGATTATTAAGTTCATGAGCGACGCCTGCGGCCATTTCTCCAACCGCCGCCAACTTTGTCGTCTGAATAAGACGGGTTTCAGCAGCTTGTTGTGCTGCTATACGGGCCTGCAATTCCTGCTGGGTGTTCTCCAATTCCTGAAGCGCATCCTGAAGTTGGCGAGTCTGATCTTCACTAATCATTAGACCGGCAAATGCATTAGATACCATTTTCCAAATACGCCGGGATTGCGGGCTAAGATTATCCACGCCTACAAGAATGGCATTAAGCTCATCTTGCATGGGGAATAAATAAAGGCGATTACTATTCATACCAACGCTGGAGGCGACAAGTCGAGGACGGATCCTTTGGTCAGCCAATGTTCCTTTTATCCATTTTTTTATTGCCGGAGAATTCAGATATCCTTGCAGTTTTTTTTTCGAAGGATTTTTTAATTGGTATGCAGACTGGATAATCCAATCCCCACCTAAGTATGTAATCCAAGCAGACCAGCGAGTATCGGTGAGCTGGCTAATTTCACTTAATTGCGAACCAAAGGAGTGTCTGTTTCGCATATGACTATGAGAATTATACAGGGGAATTGCCAGTACGCGGAGTGGTAAAATTGTGCGCACGCATGACATTGCTGACATTCTTACCAATACTTCTCAAATAGGTGTGCCTTTATGCCGGATCTTATCATTGTTGGAGGAGGCTTGGCGGGTAGTGAAGCCGCCTGGCAGGTCGCTCAACGAGATTTTATTGTACATCTCTATGAGATGAGACCAGACAAGACAACTGGTGCCCACACGTCCGGAAATCTCGCCGAATTGGTATGTTCAAACTCGCTCGGGTCGACACTACCAGATCGGGCGTCCGGCATTCTCAAGGCAGAATTATCCCGTTTGAACTCGATGCTGCTCGAATGTGCTGTTCAAGCGTCAATCCCGGCCGGATCAGCCTTGGCAGTCGACAGGGAGAAATTCTCAGAATTGGTAACCGAACGAATATCCAGCCACCCAAACATCAAAGTCATCCGAAAAGAGATCAAGGAAATCCCCGAAACACTCTCGATAATAGCCTCGGGACCTTTGACATCGCCCGAACTATCACATGCAATCGCATCTCTCTCAGGTGAAGACCATTTATATTTTTACGATGCGATCGCCCCAATTGTCACAAGGGATTCTATCAATATGGATGTTGCGTTTCTCGCATCGCGCTATGGTGATGGAGTTCTACAGGAGGGTGATTACATTAACTGCCCATTTACAGAAGAGCAGTATTTCGCGTTTGTCGATGCACTTATTTCAGCGGAAAGAATTGAATTACAGGAATTCGAACGTGAAGTTGAAGGCGGCGTACGGGCAGGTATTAGTCATTTCTTCGAGGGGTGTTTGCCAGTGGAGATCATAGCCAAACGCGGAAAGCTATCACTCGCGTTTGGACCCATGCGCCCAATGGGATTAACAGATCCGATCACCGGCCGGCGACCTTTTGCAGTAGTTCAACTCAGGCAGGATAACCTGGCAGGAAACCTCTACAACCTGGTGGGTTTCCAGACAAACTTGAAATTCATTGAACAGAAACGGGTACTCCAAATGATCCCCGGGCTCGAAAATGCCGAATTTATGCGGTTCGGCCAGATGCACCGTAATACATTTATCGCTTCGCCCAATCTCTTACTTCCCACTTTGCAGTTTCGCAGTCAACCCAATCTCTTTTTTGCAGGACAAATTACAGGCGTGGAAGGTTATCTAGGCAATGTCGCAACCGGGTTGCTGGCAGGATTGAATGCATCTCGAATTCTTAACAAAGAAGTGCCTCTGTCTTTGCCCACAACCACAATGCTAGGTGCACTCTGCCACTACATTTCAAACGCCGACCTGAAAGACTTTCAACCGATGAAGGCCAATTTGGGAATTCTCCCACATCTCGATGGGAAATTCAAAAGTAAATCTGAACGAGCCAAAGCATATGCGGAACGGTCAGCACATGATTTGGATATTTTTCTGAGTTTGTCAGCTGATTAGTAAATTAGTCCCGGCAGGAAAATCCTTCTATGAAGAAATATCGTCGTCAAATTATTGCGGGGTTTCTATTCATGGGGTTAGCCATATTGGGAATTTACACATGGACACTCACCCGCCGACAACCTGCCCCCCGGTTCGATGGGAATCATGCTTACGAAGACATCAAACAGCAACTGTCTTTCGGTCCGCGAACTACAGGAAGTGAAGCGCAAGAGCATTTTCTTCTATGGCTACGCGATAACCTGGAAGGTGCCGGATGGCATTCGACCATTCAACAGACTGAAATAATGGGGCACCCGATAAAAAATGTCATTGCCCGACGCGGGGAAATGTCTCCAAAAATAATCCTCCTTGCTCACTATGACAGCCGGCTTGCTGCAGACAATGACCCTGATCCACAAAAACACAGCCAGCCCGTGCCTGGCGCAAATGATGGGGCTTCGGGGGTGGCGGTTCTGCTCGAGCTTGCAAGAACGCTGCCAACTGACACTGTACCAGTTTGGCTCGTATTTTTGGATGCAGAAGACAATGGTCGGATCCCCGGCTGGGATTGGATTCTTGGCGCGAGAGCATTTGTGCCAACGCTTGTCAATAGACCTCAGGCGGTAGTACTTGTAGATATGATAGGTGATGCGAACCTAAACATCTACATGGAAAAAAACTCGGATCCGGCGCTTACCCGTCAGATATGGGATGTCGCAAAAAGTCTGGGATATGATAAATCATTTATATCGGAATACAAATACCGGGTGATTGACGACCATATCCCATTTATTGAAGCCGGCATCCCCGCGGTAGACATCATCGATTTGGATTATCCCTATTGGCATACCACCTTGGATACAGCTGATAAAGTTTCACCTGAAAGCCTGGAAACGGTAGGGGATACTTTGCTTCATTGGGTCTTATCCCAAAAATAAAGAAATTTGCGCGCAATCGCCTAAACAAAAGTGCAATGAATATAAATTGCCAATTTTGATTTCATCGCGTAAACTATAGTCATATGACGACCAGTCAATTGGTTTACAAAGTCCGGCCCGCGCTTATAAGACGTTCTGTATTTGCCATAGCACGTGGAGCCGGAGTGCGGGAGGATTTCGAAGAGCAGTTAGTTAAATTCTTCGATGCCCTCGAACGCGCAGTGGACACCGGTGACCCGACTTGGCTGGATGGGATAATTCGGGAATGGGCAACGGCGCGCACAGAGACCGATCTGACAGGGGGCGAGCACAATGCTGTAACTGTTCTTAATGAGATTATCACATTAACTTATGATGTTGCGCGAGAAAATCTTCCTTCGGAACAAGCACTCGATATGATCGTCAACCTGACACCGTTTTACACACATTGCCTTGCCAAGGCAGGTGCGTACGATATGGAAAGTCGCGTGGCTTATATTTCAAGTGAATTGCAGGAAACACAACTGAAACTTGAAAAGCTGGATAAAAGTAAGTCAAATTTTATCTCGGTTGCAGCCCACGAGCTGAAAACTCCCCTCACGTTAATTGAAGGCTATTCGTCCATGTTGGGCGATATGTTGCCCAAAGAACCCGATAGTGCGCCAAAAACGCTTCTGGATGGCATCCATACCGGTATCCACCGCCTGCGGGAGATCGTGGATGACATGATCGATGTGTCACTCATCGACAACAAACTCCTTTCCCTGAATCTTCAACCATTATGGATCAACAGAATCATCAATTTGCTTCTGGATGAGGTAAAAACAACAGTTACTGAACGTGAGCAGACTCTTGAATTCCACACATTTCCCGGCAGTGAAGAACTCATCTTTGCCGATCCAGAACGGATTTACCAGGCATTTCGAAATGTGATTATAAATGCCATCAAATACACCCCCGACCGAGGGAAAATCACCATCGATGGACGCATCCTCCCGGGTTTCATCGAGGTTTCGATTTCCGATACAGGTATTGGGATTTCGATTGAAGACCAAACAACTATCTTTGAGAAATTCGAGCAGGTCGGTGAAATCGCTTTACACTCCAGCGGAAAAACCAAATTCAAGGGCGGTGGACCCGGGTTGGGCTTAGCAATTACGCGCGGAATTATCGATGCCCATGGAGGCGCTATTTGGGTCGAATCCCCCGGATATGATGAGGAAAAATGTCCCGGTTCTATATTCCACATTCTTCTCCCACAACGCTCACAGGCGCCTGATCCAAAACTCGCCAAATTATTTGGAACAGAAATGCAACTATGAAAACCTCATGCTGACCAATTGCCGTCCTGACTTCTTCCCAAGTGAGGACGGCTTTTTTACGATAAAATATCCCTATGGCCAAGAAAATCCTTTATCCAGCACGACCTCCTCGAGAAAGAGCATTTCTGGTAGGCGTTGATATTTACAGGCAGACACACTTGCTTACCGTGGAAGATTCCCTGGTAGAACTGGCACTCTTGGCCGACACCGCTGGATTGGATGTGGTGGGTGAGCTCACACAAAAGCTCGAACATCCCAATCCAGAGACATTCCTCGGGACAGGAAAAGTCGAGGAACTGAAAGCGCTTGTGGAGGAATTGCTGGCGAATGTGGTGATTTTTGATGAGGAACTATCTCCGCGCCACCTGCGTGAGCTGGAAAGAATTTTGGGAGGAGATGTTCGCATCCTCGACCGCACGGCTTTGATTCTCGACATATTTGCCCAACATGCTCACACCAGCGAGGGGATGCTCCAGGTCGAATTGGCACAATATGAATATTACCTGCCTCGTTTAACCCGCCAGTGGACTCACTTAGCCCGGCAAGCGGGAGGCGGAGGCGGGCGCACTGGTTCAACAGGCGGAGTTGGGTTGCGCGGTCCCGGCGAAACGCAACTCGAAGTTGATCGGCGCCAGATCCGCAGCAGGATTGCCCACCTGAAGCGTGAGCTGGACAAAGTCGAGGCACATCGCTCGCGTTACCGTGCCCAGCGCAAACGCAGCCGCATCCCAATCGTTGCCTTGGTTGGGTATACCAATGCTGGAAAATCCACTCTCCTGAATAAAATCGCAAAAGCCGATGTATTTGTGGCGAACCAGTTATTTGCGACCCTTGATCCCACCACTCGGCGAGTGGAACTCCCGGGAGGCTATCAAGCTCTTATTACAGATACCGTCGGCTTTATCCAGAAATTGCCTACAATGCTCGTCGCTGCATTTCATGCCACCCTGGAAGAAATCGCTGAAGCGGACCTATTGTTGCATGTCGTCGATATCTCCCACCCCAACGCATTCAGCCAATTTGAGTCGGTCCAGCAGACTCTCCAGGAGATTGGAGCTGGACACATTCCTTCGATCACTGCTCTCAACAAAATTGATCGGTTGAATCATCCCGAAAAAGCCCAGGAAATCGCCGGGCAATATCATCAATCTGCGGGGATTTCCGCGCTCAAGGGCACAGGTATCCGTGACTTGTTGGCACTTATCCAACAAGAATTATACGAGAAATTGATCCCCATTCATGTAAAGCTGCCTTATCATCAAGGTCAACTCATATCGCTTTTCCATGAAACCGGCCAGGTTGAACGTGTTGAACATGGACATGGCAATATCGAGATACATGGGAAAATTCCAGGGCGGTTGTGGGCTCAATTTAGTGAATGGCAGGTCAAAGATGAAATAGTACCTCTTGAAATTGCAGAGGAGGATATTTGATGTTGAACTGGTTTTCCAAATTCCTTGATCGCGCATCTGAGTTTCTTGTACATCGTAAGGGGCTTCTCCCGCTAGTGGGGATTCTCCTAGTCATTTTGAATTTTGTTTTGGTTTTAATCCCGGGGTTGGGATGGATTGCCACGAGTAATTTCCTGCTCCATATTGGTGTTATCATCGCGATTCTTGGATTTCTTCTCGCTCAGGCACTTTAATTCAACTCCTGAAAATAGAAATCAATACCCCGAGGAGTCTTTTTCCTTCCTTAGGGTATTGTTTTTTATTAAAAATGCCTTATACTGATAAATGTAGTCCGATTTAGAAAGGAGAAAATATGAAACGTCATCCAATTTACTGCATCTTGCCTCCCCATATGCTTAATAAAATTGCAACAAACGGAACAGACTTGCAAAAACAAATGGCTGTAAAGAACCTAGTGGCAGCGTCGCGTATGCGAGGACAACGGCAGGATGCGCGCGAGCTTCTTGCCTTCTCAAGAACACTTGGAAACAATGTAAAGACGCGAACAATTTACGACGCCAAGCAAGGAAATACATTGCCGGGCGTCGCTGTACGCCAGGAAGGAGGCCAGCCAAGTTCTGATCCTGCTGTCAACGAGGCTTATGATTTTAGCGGTGTAACCTATGACCTCTTTAAAATCATTTATAACCGGAATTCCATCGACGGAAACGGGATGAAGCTTGACTCCTCAGTTCATTACCAAAAAGGTTACGACAACGCTTTCTGGAATGGTCAACAAATGGTATATGGTGATGGAGATGAAGATTTACCGCCTGAGCAACAATTGTTTAATCGCTTCACAAAATCCATCGATGTAGTCGGGCACGAATTGACACACGGCGTGACTCAGTCCGAGGCCAATCTGTCCTATTACCAGCAATCTGGTGCGCTGAACGAATCTTTCTCGGATGTGTTTGGATCGCTTGTAAAACAATATCAACGCCAACAGTCCGCCGCGGATGCGGATTGGATCATTGGAGAAGGGTTATTTACAGCGAACGTGAACGGCAAAGGTATCCGCTCCATGAAGGCTCCGGGGACAGCCTACAATGACCCGGTTCTTGGCAAGGATCCGCAACCCGCGCACATGAATGATTATTTAAACACCAACAGCGACAATGGCGGGGTGCATATTAATTCAGGGATTCCCAACCACGCTTTCTATGTCACTGCTCTTGAATTAGGTGGGTTTGCCTGGGAAAAAGCCGGTTTGATCTGGTATCTCACGTTAAAAGATAAACTAAAGTATGACTCGAATTTTCTTAGCTGCGCCAATCTAACCTGGCAGGTGGCAGGGGAAAAATTCGGGTCCGGCAGCCTTGAACAGCAGGCGGTTAAGAAAGGTTGGGACGCAGTGGGAATAGACGCCACCCAGGGCGGCGGAGGAACACCCACTCCACCGACGGGAGATGGCTGTCTGCCTACCATACTCCGCAGATTGGGTTTACTCAATCCATCAAGCAGGTAGGAGGGGTTTCATGCGCATAAATTTTGAACGCTCCGGTGGATTTACAGGAATGGCAAAGACTTCATCTTTTAACCTTGATGAACTGCCAGAAAATGTTGCCAATAATTTGAGAACTCTGGTTGAGCAGGCGAATTTTTCTAAATTGCCAAATAATCTACCAGGCAATAAAGATGCTCCAGATCAATTCACATATACCATTACTGTGCAGTCACAAGAATGGCAGCATACAATTGTAACTGGTGAAGCCTCGGCTCCAGAAGAAATCCGACCACTCATTGAAGCCCTTAACCAACTGGCACGATCGCAGCGACTTAAGAGTTAAACTGACCAAGAGAAGGCGGAGACAAATGTCTCCGCCTTCTCTTATTATTCCAACACAGGATCTTTCATTTGCGTTATGACGAGAATGCTTATGATTAGCAATCCCACTAAGAGTAACAGTGAAGATGTAAAAGAACCATCCGGAGCCCTCATCGCCTCCATCACATAAACAAAAATCACGGCAGCCTGCCCGCACAATTGAACCAGGCCGTTCGATGTGCCTTCGGGTGTAGGAAAAGTAATTTCTGCAGTATATTGCATTCCAACTGGAAAAGTACTGACCAGAAAGAATCCCATTGAAAATGTAGATAAGATTAACACCCAGCCAGCGGTGGCAAACGTCAAACCGACCAACCCAGGAATGGCCAGTACAAACCCGATCAACATATATCGTTTTCGCTTATGCTGGCGGTCGGAAAATGGCGGGATGATGACTGCCCCCAGTAACCCACCAATCAGCATCAGGGCACCCAGAGTCCCTGCATAGGCAGGAGAAAATCCCCGCGGGCGGATGATGCCCTCCACCCAGGTCGTGATCCCATTGAATAATCCCATTCCCACAAATACGATAAAAAGATACAGCCAAAACGCCTTTACTTTCACGGCGTGTTTCAAGCCATCCAGCATCAATGCACGGACTTCCATTCCCGGAGGGCAGGGTGGTGTGGGAGGCGTCTCTCGTGCCAATAAAATAAAGAAAACCGCAGAGAAGGCCGCCAATGCGCCATAAACCAATTGCACAGTGGGTATGGGCATCACTTCAATAAGGATCGGTGTAACCGCCATTCCGATACCGGTACCCAGCAGACTAGCCAGGGTAACAGCTCCAACGGCGGTGGCACGCTCTTCGACCGCAAACCACTTCGCCGGGACAGTTGTCCAGGCGTTCAGCAGGAATGGCTGGGCAGCTGCAATGCCTATCGTACTCCACAAGACGAGCGTGTAATTTACCCCGGCAAATCCACGCAAAAGGCCAAAAATTCCCATCATTACCGCACCGATGCTCACCGCAAGACGGAATCCATAAGTATCAATAACCCAGGATACAGGGATGGACAGAGGAATATATACAATCATGAACGACATCGCCAGGAGGCCTATCTGCAGATCACTCACGCCGTAATACTGCGCGGCGGGACCAGTGATTGGAGCGTAGGTAATCCAGAGCATCTGGATGGTGAGATTGATAAACATAAACACCGCCAGCACCACCCATCGATATCGGTACAGCTTGATTTTTTGATCGATCATATGCTCTCCCGTAGAAGGTTTCTGCTCGAATTATAGCCTAAGGAATAGAACAAGAGGCTGTCTGGCAGACAGCCTCTTTAACGAGATAAGTTAAATATTATTAGCTGAAATATTTAATCCGTTGTGTCATTTTACTCAAACCTCGCTCACAAGATTTATTATTTTCGAAGTATATCAACACTTTGGATAATCGTGGCGATATCGTATTAAAATTTATTTTCTACTTTCGGACCAGCATCAATTACTTCCTGCGGGGTTTCATCGGAAAACTTGGCAAAATTTTCATGGAAACGCGTTGCGAGGTCTTTATAGCGCTTGTCATACTCCTCCCGGCTTGGCCAGGAGGACCAAGGTTCCAAAACACTCTCGGGCACATCCGGGCAAGTCTTGGGGACCTCGAATCCAAAAACCGGATCCTTGTAGTACTTAATTTTCGTTAATTTTCCGGTCAGCACAGCATTGAGCAGGGCTCGGGTATGCCTGATCGAAATTCTCTTCCCAACCCCATATGGACCACCCACCCATCCTGTGTTGACCAACCAACAGTTGACCCCATATCTTTCAATTTTGCGCTTGAGCAGCTCGGCATATTTATATGGATGATGGACCATGAACGGACCGCCAAAACAAGCCGAGAAGGTGATCTCCGGTTCCTTTCCCAGCCCCACTTCCGTGCCGGCTATTTTGGAGGTATAGCCGGAGATAAATTGATACAATGCCTGGTTTGGGGTCAACCGCGCAATGGGTGGCATCACACCGCTCGCATCACAGGTCAACAGGATGATATTCTTGGGATGGCCTGACTTTTTCTCTGGCACTGCGTTACCAATGAATTCCAAAGGGTATGAGGCACGCGTATTTTCAGTGATCGAATCATCGTCGAGGTCGATCAAGCGTGTCACCGGATCGAATGGAACGTTTTCAAGAATCGTCCCGAACCGTTTCGTGGTGGCGTAAATTTCCGGTTCGGCGGCTTCCGATAAACCAATCACCTTGGCGTAGCAACCACCCTCGAAGTTAAAGACTCCTTCATCGCTCCATCCATGTTCATCGTCGCCGATCAATCGGCGGGTCGGGTCAGCCGAGAGTGTCGTTTTACCGGTGCCAGACAACCCAAAGAACAAGGCAACATCATTCGGGTCGTCCGGGCTGACATTCGCTGAGCAATGCATCGACAGGACGCCCTCGAGGGGCAACAGGTAATTCAGAATGGTAAATACGGATTTCTTGATCTCCCCGGCATAGGCTGTGTTTCCGATGATCGCCAGTTTTTTCTCGAAGGACAGGCAGATGAACGTGTCACTGGCGGAATTGTCAATAGAAGGCACTGCCTTGAACGACGGCATCGCAATAATCGTAAACTCGGGCACGAAGCGCTTGTATTCCTCAAGTGATTCAGGCAGGATGAACATGTTGCGTGCAAACATGCTGTGCCAAGCCAGCTCCGTCACGATTCTCACTGGCAGGCGATAATGCTCGTCCGCGCCAGCATGGATGTCTTGCACAAAGACGTCACGATCCTGTAGAAAACCAAGCAGGCGGTCATATAATACTTCGAACTTCTCCAGCGCAAACGGACGGTTGTAAACGCCCCACCAAACATTTCCCTCCGATGAAACCTCGCGCACCACGAATTTATCGTCGGCGGAACGGGCGGTATGCTTACCCGTATTGGCGACAAAAGGACCGCCTCTCACGGTCGCACCTTCTCCGCGAAAGACGGCTTCCTCGTACAACGCCTCAATCGGCAGATTCCAGTAAGCGAGACGCAGGTTGCCGATGCCGTGGTTGGAGAGGTTGTAATCTGCCTTGCGAGTCTGGGCGACGCTTTCCGCGGGAGTTTTTATATTCAACAGGTTATTCATCATCAAGTCTCCTACAACCAATCCCGCAGCATCTTCTTATCACCGATATAAATCTCGTTCGGGCTGGAGGGGTCAAGCGCCCACTTGATTCGAGCGATCCCCTCCGTGACATCCTTCACTGTCCCGGAAATTGAAAGCCGGATGTGCCCTTCCATGCCAAATTCCTTCCCCGGCACGGTCACTACCAGCGCTTTCTTGAGCAGGAATCTCGCAAGCTCCACAGAATTATTGTTAAATGCACGCAGGTCCGGCAGGGCATAAAACGTGCCGTCTGGTTTTATCAACCGCGCCCCGTTGAAAGTCTTCATCTCCTGCAGGAGCACCGCACGGTTATTCTCAATCTGAAGGCGTAGCGCTTCGACGACGGATTGAAGCCCGTTGAGCGCTCCCTCGGCAGCAGCCTGGCTGACTGGAGATACGCCGGAGGTTGTTTGCGCGGTAATATTAGTCATGACCCTGACGAGCTCTCGAGGTCCCACGACCCATCCCACGCGAAATCCGGTCATGCCATATACTTTTGCCACGCCATTGACAACAATGACATGCGAGTCTTCTATATCCTTTTTGGTGAATTCATAGGCAGGATGCGCTACTTTGCGATCAAACACCAGCTTCTGGTAGATGTCGTCGCAAATCAGGAAAATCCCCTTCCGCTCACAATAATCCACGATCTTCTCTAGTAACTCGGGTGGGTAAATGACACCCGAGGGATTATTCGGGCTGTTGACGATAATCGCCCGCGTGTAGCTGGTGACTGCCCGTTCGATATCCTCAAAGCGTGGTGTGAAGGTGCCGTCTTCAGGTGTCACTATGACCGGCTTGCCATAGCACATTTTTACGATCTCCGGGTACGAGACCCAGTACGGAGCAAGGATGATCACCTCGTCTTGAGGGTTTAGTAACGAGAAGAATATATTGAACAGCGACTGCTTCGCGCCATTGGTGATGATCACATTTTCCGGAGCAACCAGCCGGTTGTAATTCTCCTCAGTATAGCGGATGACCGCTTTTTTCAATGACAATGTACCATCCGCTGGGGTATACTTTACCTCACCGCTGGTCAATTTCGCAGCAGAACTCAAGATGGCGCTGATCGGGGTCTTGTTTTTCGGCTCGCCGATGCCGAGATGGATGACCGCTTCACCGCGTTCCCGCAATATGCGCGCCTCTTCATTCAACGCCAGCGTAGGGGATTCAGCGATCTCAAGGGCAAGTTTACTTAATCTCATCGGTTCTCCTTGTTTCCTAGTGACATTGCTAAAATTCCAGGAAATCGAGTAGGAGGGCGGGGCTAGCGTCCTCCTCTCACACCACCGGACATGCGGGTCCGCATCCGGCGGTTCGGTCAGCGTCAGGGCAATGCCCTCTAGCCTTTGTTGATGGTCTGTGCCAGGAATAGCTCAGCCCTCTGGTTCGTCCCGCAGGCTTCACCTGCTTCGCTACCCAGTAGTTTCCCCATTCGGGGAAATTCTGCTTTCTTCGCTCATCCCATCGACTTTCCATTCCAGGCTCACTTCCCGTTCTGCCCTTCCCAGCAGATTTACTTCACCTAGCTGGTAGTATGGCGTCTGCTGACTCCTGCTGCCTCAGCTTGTCCTCTCGGCCAAGGTTACTACTTCAGTAGCCCGACAACAGGTCTCCCCGGGTAAGAACGTTGACTTTCCCTGCATCCTTGCCGCATTTACTCCGTCCAGCCCTTGATTGCATTGGGCTTCGTTATCGCTTGCCAACTCGCCCGACTGGACTAGCCTCGCATACGGTTCGTGTTCCTCAAGTCGCAGGTTTGCTTCCGGCTTCCTCCAGACCTTGCCTCACGACAACGCCCTTGCCTTCCGCTAATGGTTGGTGCAATCAACCTCCATTAGGGTCTTTCACCCTTTAGCCAACGCCCATGCCGGGCGCACAAGCAGGCCACCCGGCTATAAGACCGGGTGGCAGATAGCTTTGCGGTTTAGCAAGATGAAGCCGTCATCAGCTTCGACAGATCCGGTCTAATCGTCGAAGCGCGAGTGGTTTACACCACCCCAAGGAAGTGCAATACGATGAGTATGACGGCGAGAACGATCAGAATGTGAACCCAACTGCCGGTGCGCGGGAACCTTGGGCTTATGTTCCCACCAAAGAAGCCGAGCAGCCACAGTATTACGAGAATCACGATGATAGTCCACAACATGAGGTATCTCCTTTTGTATGATCTATTGGAAGCCACTTGGTCGGTTGACCGAGTGGCAGTTGACCTAACGGCCCAGCAGGATGAAGATGCCAGCTGCGATGGCGAGGAGCGCCAGGATCACGCCGAGGCCACCAAGACCCAGAAGCTGTGCTAGGCCCCATGCGATGAGAAAGATGGCCAACAACAGGAAGCCTATGTTTCTGTTGAAATGCATGAAAGTCTCCTTTCTTTGAGGTGTGAAAACCTATGATGGCTTACCGGCTTAATGAGCCTGATTAGCCGTCAAAGATCGTGGTACCTTGTCGTATCGCCTTGATTCTTCAACTTTCGCAACGTCGACGCCTGCCGCTATCAGCCTTAGGAGCTTTGGATGGCCTTTTTCCCGGCTAGTGCGGCATCGGATACGTGCTCTAATTGCTCGACCACCAGTTCTTGGCCGTGCTGTTTAAATTCTTTGATCTTTTCGCGTCCACTTTCCCTGATTTGCATTCTGGTATCTTTTCCAGGCTGCGGTGCTAGCAGCAGCATCGTAACAGCGCCGGCCAAGCCGCCGATCAACAGTCCGGTTAGAACACCTAAAATATTATTATTGTGGTATTCGGGTTCTTGATTCTCGTTGACCATTATGTTTTCTCCTTATCGTCTGAGTGTGGTGAGTATTTGTTGCGATTGTCGTGCTGAATACGCAGGTCAAATCACCTGACCAGGTATTACTTGTAGCGTTGATCACCATAATAGATACTAGCATCCTTTTGTTCTTCTTCCGTCAACTGAATGAGACCAGCCAGCCAATTTAGGATGCTATCAAAAATCTGCAGGCTGGCTAACGGTTTGTATTAGTGACGGGTGCGGGATTTGGCGGATAAATGCATAAGTGTTAAACCCGCCTTTCGGGGCAAATCTCCTCGGGTGCGGGCGTTTGCCCGCACCCGTCCACTGCACGTTTTGTTAGCTGGCTTTTTGCTGGAAAGATACCTTTACCCAGCAAAACTATCGCGAGATGCAATGTATTCGATTGCCAGCTTCGAGCGCATCCCTTACTTGCCGTTGCCGCCCTTGCGGCCTGGGTTCCCGGGCGTCCCGCCGTTCTCGTCATTCGACCGGCTCGGATCACCCTGGTTTGAGTTGCCCGGATCGCAATTCTCGCGCCCGTTGCCTACGCCCTGGTTGCACTTGCTGTGCGAATTGCCACCGCCGCCGCCGCCGGATGCCATGCAGCTGGTGAAAGTAGTGCCCGTCATTGTCACTGCGGCTTTCGCCAAGGCATCACCGGTAAAGGTTCCGTAGTTGATGGTGATGGCTGCACCGGCGAGAATCGTTCCCACGAAGTCGGACGTCGTCATGGTCGCGGCCGCGTCAACCCACCAATACACGTTGCATGGCGTCCCGCCGTCCATGACCACCGAGAAGTTGGTGCCCGTGAGGGCGCCAGGCTCTTTGGTCCCGATTTTGAAGATCCAGATCCCGTCGGCGGGCCCTTGGAGCGTCAACACGCCCGTCAACGCTGCCGCTGCGTCGAAGCAGTAGACACCGGGCGCAAGCGTCACGCCAGCGAGGGTGCCTGTCAATGTCTCGTCGCACGGAATGTCCGTGTACTTGTCGTACGCGTTGTTGAAGTCATCTACGACCTGAGCGGAAACCGGCGCAATGACCGCCCCCGTAATCTTGGACCCTTCGGTCAGAACGACCGAGGCCATGGGACCGGAGGAGCCCACGTCTCCGGTGACCCTGGAGTGGGTTAAAGACACCGCCCCCCCACCATCGAGCGCTGCACTCAGGACCGCGAAGCTCGACGCCGCGCCCAGTAATGGGACAGAGACGGCGGCCGAGGGTGCGGCAAGGGCGACTCCACCCGTCAGACCGAGCGCGAAGACGAGTGCGAGGCACAAGCATCCAGCAGAATAGGCGAGTTTGGTCAAATGCGTGCGTTTTTTATTATTTCCTAAGGTATTCATCTTTTGCTCCTTATTCTTTCCTGGTTTAATCATTTTTGGTTTATGGAGTAGTATTATGGTGCTCGCTGGTCGTAGTTTCAGTAACGCCTACCACTGGGCCACGCGGGCGATAG
>JBGOXG010000085.1:0-9373 GCA_041479025.1 Anaerolineae bacterium | reverse complement strand
GGTGGCGCGGAACGAGTCTGCGTTAATCTTGCGATGGGGATTATCCAATGTGGTTTTGAAGTAGATATCGTCCTTGCGCGATTGACGGGCGATCTGCTTGAAAATGTCCCCTCTGGCGTGAGGATCGTTGACTTGCATGCCTCGCGCGTATTGTCAGCACTTTTCCCATTGGCGGACTACCTTCGTCGTGAGCGGCCTGCTGCTTTGATTTCTGCACCCAACCATGCCAACCTGATTGCCATCTGGGCAAAGATGCTAGCCGGTGTGAATACGGCGGTGGTGATAACCACGCACAACCATCTTTCCATTGTCATACGCCAAACTCCAAAAATGCAGGAAAAACTTTATCCATATTTCCTGCGCTTGTTCCAAGGTCATGCTGCTCATATCGTTGCGGTATCAGCGGGAGTAGCGGATGACCTGGCGCGAACTGCACATATTCCGCGCGACCGTATATCCGTCATTTATAATCCAGCCGTGCGTCCTGAACTGGATGAACTGGCGTCGCAACCGCTTGTCCATCCATGGTTTGCTGACAAGCAGCCGCCAGTTATTTTAGCGGTAGGAAGGCTGACTCCTCAAAAAGACTATCCTACCCTGCTACGTGCGTTTGCCCTTCTCAGGGCGCAGCGCCCGATTCGGCTAGTAATTTTGGGAGACGGCAGGCAGCTTGCGGAACTAGATGCGCTTTCAGTCCAATTGGGTATCGCCACTGATGTGGATTTCCCTGGTTTCGACCTCAACCCATATCGTTACATGGCACGCTGCAGTGTTTTCGTCCTATCATCGGCATGGGAGGGTTTTTCTGTTGTCCTGGCTGAGGCGCTGGCGTGTGGTGCACAAATCGTCTCAACGGACTGTCTCAGCGGACCTAGTGAAATCTTGGACCATGGGAAATATGGCAGGCTTGTTCCGGTGGGTGACGCCAAAGCTTTGGCTGCTGAAATAGAAAATGCACTTATCCTTCCTTTGCCAGCCGGTTTAATGCGCGAGCGTGCCAAGGAGTTTACAGTTGATGTGGCTGTAAAGAACTATCTCCGTTTGTTGAGGCTTGCCTGATGAATGAGCAGCCTCCAATAAAAATTCTTCATGTTATTACAGATTTAAATACCGGTGGTGCTGAGATGTCACTCTACCGCCTGCTTTCTTGTATCGATAGGACAATGTATGCAAGCCAGGTGGTCAGCCTGATCCCGGTGGGCGGGGTGGGGGATAAAATCCGTGAGCTGGGAATTCCTGTCTTCACTCTGAACATGAAGCCTGGCCAGCCATCTGTGAGTGCATTGATTAAATTGACGAATCGTATGCGCAACGAACGATTCGATATCATCCAGACTTGGCTTTATCATGCTGACTTGTTAGGGTTATTGGCAGCGAAGGGGGCCGGGATAAACAATGTGGCATGGAACATACGAAATTCATATATTGATATGTCGAAATATCATCGTATGTCCGGGATAGTATTGAAAGTCTGCGCCTGGTTATCTGAATGGCCGCAGGCCGTAGTGTGCAATTCCCGTGCGGGAAAAGATTTCCACGCGAGTATTAATTATCATCCTAAACGCTGGGTGCTCATCCCCAATGGTATTGATCTCTCCGAATATAAGCCCGACTCGCTAGCACGTTTATCAGTGCGTCAAGAACTTGGAATTGCCCCGGATGCGCTACTGATTGGTTTGGCCGCCCGATATGACCCGATGAAGGATCACGCTAATTTCTTAAAGGCAGCCGCTTTATTGGCTCGCTCTGGATTGGATGCGCACTTCATTATGGCCGGCCAGGATGTTAAACCAGATAATCAGGATCTTTCAGGGATAGTAGATCAAGAAGGTCTTTCCGGGCGTGTCCATATGCTTGGAAGGCGAAGCGACATGCCTCGATTGTATGCAGCCTTGGATGTTTTCTCACTTACTTCCTTGTTCGGTGAGGGATTCCCTAATGTCATCGCAGAAGCGATGGCTTGCGGCGTGCCCTGTGCAGTGACCGATGTGGGAGATTCAGCTCTCATTGTTGGAGAAACCGGGCGCGTGGTACCGTCGCGCGATCCCAAGGCGCTTGCATCTGCCTGGGCAGGCATTCTCGGTTTATCTCTGGAAGAGCGGGAGGCATTAGGTAAATCTGCTCGTGGGCGTATTGCCAGCTTGTTTAGCATCGAAAAAATGGTAGCGGCATACGCTCAACTTTATCGGGATATAATTGCAGACACCAGGTAAGAATGAAGGTCATGTTGTTCGCCAATACCGATTGGTACCTTTACAACTTCCGTCGCGACTTAGCTCTGGCTCTGCGCAAGCGGGGAGATGAAGTATGGCTGCTCTCTCCACCAGGAGAATACGCTGCACGCCTTCGGGATATGGGCTTCCAATGGCTTCAAATCCCCTTGACGCGGCGCGGTATGAATCCCTTTACTGAAATAAATTCAATCTGGCGTCTTTACCAGTTGTATCGACATGAAAAGCCCGATCTCGTGCACCATTTCACTGTCAAGTGTGTGCTTTACGGATCATTGGCTGCTCATCAGGCAGATGTGCGCGCCATTGTAAATTCCATTACAGGGTTGGGGTATATCTTCCTGCCAGGTGGATATCTGAAAAACGCCTTACGTGTCTTAGTCCGCATTTGGTATCGTATTGTGATGCGCAGGACGCAGGTGATCTTTGAGAATGACGAGGATCGAAAAGCATTCCTGCGCTTTGGTTTCATTCGGCCCGCAGATGGTCATCTAATCTCGGGTGTGGGTGTGGATACAAGCCGCTTTGTGCCTGTTCCTGAAACAGAAGGTGTGCCGGTTGCTTTACTGGCGGCGCGCATGCTGTGGGACAAGGGGGTGGGTGAGTTTGTAGAAGCCGCCCGCTTGCTGCACGCAGAAGGGCTAAAAGCGCGTTTTGTGCTGGTGGGGCGGACGGACGCGGGCAACCCGGCCAGCATCAGCAATGCGCAGATCGAAGATTGGCACGATGAAGGAGTCATCGAGTGGTGGGGCTGGGGTGAGGATATGGCAAAGACATTTTCACAGGCCAGCATTGTATGTTTGCCATCATACCGCGAAGGCATGCCCACCGTTTTAATTGAAGCTGCCGCTTGTGGACGACCGATAATAACGACGGATGTGCCCGGTTGCCGTGATACCATTATAGATGGCGTGACTGGACTACTGGTTAAAGTCAGGGATGTACCATCACTTGCTGACGCGCTTCGCATTTTGATTGTTAATCCTGCTTTGCGGAGAAAAATGGGCACAACTGGGCGTTGCGTTGTTGAAGAACAATTTTCTACTGAGAAGATCACCAAACAAATATTTGCAGTTTACGGATTTACTCTTGAAAGGTCGCTGGAGTGAGTATTAATCAATCCCTTTATCCCACATTTGTCTTTATTAATATTCTTTTGGGAATAGCTTTTTCACTCGTGTTGGGTTGGGGTGCTATCCGATTCGCCCGGCACGTTGGGTTAATGGATGTGCCTGGCAGCCTCCCCCACAAGATGCATGGAATACCCACACCACTGGCAGGAGGCCTGACACTGGTACTGACATTGACAGTCACAGGTCTATTTTTTAATTTTTCAATGGTCAAAGAATTGTGGAATGTATTTATCCCCGCGCTGATAGTTTTTGCCATTGGACTGTGGGACGACTTCAAGCGACTCCCGGCTCGCATCAAATTAGTTGGGCAAATTGTTGCAGCGATTCTATTGATTTCGCTGGGCACTTATGTTCAAATTATTCCAAGCGGTTTTTTGGGCCTGCCGGAAAACGCACACGTGATCATCAACTGGCTGATTACAATGGTCTGGGTAATCGGGATCACCAATGCATTTAACTTTATTGACAGCATGGATGGGCTTGTCGTTGGTGCAGGCGGCATCGCAGTCGCGTTTCTGGTGCTGGTTACACTCGGTTCATCACAAACAGCCCTGCTGCGCTTGCTTACCTTGATGATAGGTCTGTGCGCAGGATTGTTTTATTACAATTCGACCCCTGCACGGTTCTTTCTCGGCGATTCTGGCGCACAGACGATTGGTTTTCTGCTTGCGGCAATCGGAATTCTTTATACCCCTGTGCACTATCCGCAAGCGTCTTCGTGGTTCCTGCCGATCCTGATCATGGGGGTGCCAATTTTTGACACCAGCCTGGTGGTGTTCTCGCGCTTGCGGCGAGGAACGCCGGTCTATCAGGCAGGTCATAACCACACATACCATCGTCTTGTTGTATTGGGATTGGATAATACACGTGCTGTGGCGGCGATGCATCTGGCAGCCATCGTGCTGGGATGTGTGGCATTTATCGCACTCCACCTCTCCCCTGTTCTGGCGAATACCCTGTTCGGGCTGGTCTTGATCGCCGGAGTGGCTGCGTTTTTCCTGCTTGATCGTAATTACACATGAACGATATATCCCCTCATGAATCTGTGGATCAGGCTTTGCGATACTGGTGGGTGATCGCTCTGGCGATGATCGCCGGCGGTGTGATTGGTTGGGGTGTCAGCCATTTGTCCGCCCCTGTTTATGAAGCGAGAGCTGGATATCGAGTCAATATCGATGATGATGCTTTACTCGCTGAATTACGTAAAACCAACCCTGAAGCTGAATTAAATTACGACATCCGTGCCCCTTACCTGACGCCCGTTGCTTTGGTTTTCTATTTGCCGGAAGTCCGCTCCGAGGTAGAAGAACAGGCACGCGCAGAAGGATTGGCTTTCCCATCGGATGGCTTTAGAGCGGGTGATTTATCTCTCGATCAGCGCGGGAGCGAATGGACAATTATTGTACGTCATGGCAATAATGACACAGCTGCGAAACTGGCTAATATGTGGGTGGACACCGCTGATAAATTTTTACGTCAAGCACACGAAGAGGCTGTACAGGCACAAGCACTTAAAATGCAGATGGCAGTCTTGTCCAATTGCTTCTCAGATATGAACCTGGTCGAAGTCAATCAGTGCGCAGGGACAACCTTTACCGACGTGCGTGAAATTCAGGCTTATTTCAAAGACTTTGATCGCCGGTATCAAGAGGCGTTAACCGCCAGTAAAGGGATTAGCACTCTGGTCACTTTTGATCGCGGCTCGGTTGCTGAACCTCCGGAACGTCCGGTTTACTACAATACCAGTCTGCTTATGTTGGCTGGCAGCTTGATAGGATTACTTATCGCAGGAGCAGCTGTTCAACGGTTACCCGTGAAAAATACTTGAAATGTTTAATGAGCGAACTTCACGCCTGTTGAAATCGGTTGAGATTGCCAGCGTCGTCCTTATGACACTGGCGATTCTGATGTTACCGATGACCAGCCAGCCAGTGCTTTCACGCCTGATGGGGCACTCACTCGTTGCGCCGCCAGCTATCGTCTTGCTTGCTGTTTTGGGGATATTCTGGTTTCCGTTCTATTTATTCAAGGGAGGAAATGTCCCCGCAGAGACACGTCCATTTATCGCATTTGTCCTGGTAACACTCGTTTCCTCATTATCAGCATTTTTTATCAAGTTTCCCCCGTATCGGGATTTTACTGTACTTAATGCGGAGAAAAGTGCGCTGTTGACGCTGTTGATTGCTTGTGGAGTGTATTTCCTGTTCACTGTATGGTTCCGCACCCCGAAGCATCTCAACCTTGCCGCAGTTATTATTGATATCAGCGGGTTGGTGCTGGTGATATGGTGTCTGGCGCAACTTTATGTTATTTTTGTACGGGGCGGTGAGTACCCAGGTTGGATGGTAAGGATTCAATTCCACGCCTCAGTACGCTCCTTGCTCGATCATGTATTTCTCACCCGCGTGGGTGGCTTCGCCTATGAACCTTCATGGTTGGCGCACCAGTTGAATATCCTCTACATACCTTTCTGGTTTGCTGCTACCATAACCGGATACTCGTCCTTTCGTAAGTTGGCAGGTATTTCATTGGAAAATGTATTGTTTGCAGGAGCCTTTGTAGCTTTGATTTTTAGTTTTTCTCGGGTGGGGCTGCTGGCTTTTGTGCTGATGGTGGCATATGCATTGTGGCGCCTGCATGTCTATGGCATTTCTTGGATCCAGAAACGATATAACTTGAATTTCACGATCTGGATGCGAATTCTGGTCGTTACAGGAATACTGGCTCTCTACGCCATTGTGGTTTTTGGGATTCTCACGGTCATGGCTCGCTATGATCCACGTATCGGACGTTTGTTCTCTCTGGAAGATACCGGAACGAACCTGTTTGAGCTGGCTTTCCGTGTGGATTTTGCTGAGCGCGTTATTTACTGGGCGAATGGTTTCCAGACCTTTGCCCGTTACCCGTTGCTGGGCGTGGGCCTTGGGAATACCGGCTTCTTTTTCCAACAAAATCTCCCCGTTTTGGCAAACCGTCTTAATGAAATTAATTATGTGTTAACGTATGAGTATTACCTGCCCAATGTTAAGAGCCTGTGGATGCGCCTGCTTAGCGAAACGGGACTAATCGGTTTTTCAATGTTTTGCACCTGGTTTTATGTCCTCTGGCGCTCAGGAAAATTCCTCGAAAAACAGGCAACCAGTGAACTTCGTCTGTTTGGCTGGATGGGGTTGTTTGTCATCGTGGCATTCCTGGCGGAAGGTTTCAGCATCGATTCCTTTGCGTTGCCTTATATATGGGTTTCGCTGGGGCTGGTGACTGCCTCAAGCGCAATTGCACGGCGTTTACCCATACCGGCATGATGGTAAGGAAAGTGAAGACATTTTTCTTTGGAGTAACTGATGTACGAGATTATTGAAATTTCACTGGCGTCGGTCCGCAAGCTGTATGAATATCACATCAATAATGTGTATGGAGCGGATTTCAGCATCAAGGGCTTCGACCGCCCCTGGTTGGTTTCCTCACATGCTTGGCAGAAAGGCGAGCGTGTGCTTGATGTGGGCGCAGCTTATTCCAACATTCCCATGTATTTGCAGCAGACTTATGGTTGTGAAATGTGGGTGGCTGATGATTTTGGTCTTAAGAGCAATGAATCTTTTTGGACACGCGACAGGTCGCCGCACGAGCACATTGCCGCCCATCCCAAGGTGAAATTTGTCATAGAGCGGTTGGGGGATGCAGATTCATCCCTGCCCGAGAATTATTTTGACGTTATTTATAGCCTCTCTGCCCTTGAACATGTTCCGGGCGGTTCAACACCTGCGGTCTGGTCTCACATGGAACGGTTGCTCAAACCGGGCGGCGAAATGATCCATGCCATTGATATGCCGTTTCCTTCCAATTTTGGCATGAGCGGTCTTATGAAAGCGATAGGGTTTGAATTCCTCTACCCGCTTATGCCCGATGGGATGCGGAAAAAATATTACAGAGTCACGCCCCGTGCTTACCTCTGGCTGGCGTTCCGTTCACTTCATCTCAAACAACGCTCATCCGCGAATCTTTCACCCTTAAACATGGTCTTGAATCCGGATATTCTGGCAGAGAGCTATGCTCACGGTTTAAACCGCATCCGAAAAGATGGTTCGAAAAACTTCCGTTATCAACGCGTGGGCTCTTTGTTGGTGCGGCTAAAAAAGGTATCCTAGTCTCTCATGCCGTGCTCAATTGTCATCCGCGCGTTTAACGAGGAAAAATACCTGGGCCGCCTTCTGGACGGGATCGCTCACCAGACGATCAGTGACATCGAGGTGATCCTGGTGGACTCGGGTTCAACCGATTCCACTGTCGAAATTGCAGCAAATTTCGGGGCGAAAGTGATCCATATCCACCCCGACGAGTTCACTTTCGGGCGCTCACTCAACCTCGGTATTAATGCGGCATCCCATTCCATCATCGCCATCGCCAGCGCGCATGTATTCCCAGTGTATCCCGACTGGCTTAAAAACCTGTTAGAGCCATTCTCTGATCCCAAAGTCGCGCTGACTTATGGGAAACAGCGCGGAGGGGAGACAACGAAATTTTCAGAACATCAAATTTTTACGCAGTGGTATCCGCAACACTCCGACCCGCGGCAGGCACACCCCTTCTGCAATAACGCCAATGCCGCCATCCGCCGTTCGGCGTGGCAGCAGCATCCCTATGACGAAACCCTCACTGGGCTTGAGGACCTTGCCTGGGCGGATTGGGTGCTGCACGAGGGTTATGCAATTGTCTATGTGGCTGAAGCTGAGATTATTCATGTCCATCACGAGACACCTCGCGGCGTTTATAACCGCTATCGACGTGAGGCCATGGCGTTTAAAAGAATTTTTCCGAACGAGCACTTTGGCCGATGGGATTTGATCCGGTTGGTCGCAGGGAACATCACCAATGACTTGTGGCACGCAGCTCAAAGTAGAGCGCTTGCGGGGAATTTTTTCAGCATCTTCTGGTTTCGCTGGATGCAGTTCTGGGGCACGTACCAGGGGTATCGCCAATCGGGTCCACTGACGTGGCAACTGCGGCAGACTTTCTACTATCCTCGCGGCATGGGCGTGGCGACTGAGGGTAAACCGCGCAGCGTGGAGCCGATTCGATATAATGAACCTGAAAGGTAATTTGTAATGTCGGTTGCCGCCATCAAAAATCGTTCCCACCTTCTGGATGGTTTGTTGCTTTATTCCCCGGTGTTGATTGCCATCCTGATCATGCTGCCGCGCCTGTTCTCGCCGCAGTTCGGGCTGCTGGATGACGGCAAGTCTATTGTCACTGCTCAAAACATCGCCAGGGGTGATTGGGGTTTTGGTTTTGATTCCACCGAAAGCCGCTTCAGACCGCTTTACTGGGTTTCGTTTGCATTTCTATATAATGTAGTGGGAGAGCAGCCTATTTGGTTCTTCCTGCTGAATGCGATTGTATTATGCCTGACTATCGTTGCCTTGATTGCTTTCTTGCGCGGGCTGGGCACTAACCCCTGGCAGGCATGGCTGGCAGGGCTGTTCTTTGCACTTTCGGGCGCGATCATCGAAAATTTTTATACCCTCTCAAAGGGCGAATGGCTTCAGGTGATGTTCATCATTGTATCGCTTCTTGCTATCGCAGGGTATCCTGCTGCATTAACACAACGACGCAAAATCCTTGTTGTTGCCGGTTCGTCGATCCTGCTTGTTTGTGCCATGTTATCAAAAGAAACCAGCGTTGTTATGCTTCCAATTAGTGCCGTATGGGCCATCCTGGGTTGGCTTTGGGCAAAACGAGCTGGTTCAAACGCACCGGGTTGGCGTATCCCTTACCTGATTTCTTCTGCTATTGCCGCTGGCGTTTATTTTTTTCTTCGTTTTCTATTTACAACCAGTGCAGTATCGACCAGCGGGTACACAGAAAGATACACACTCACTATATCCCAGTTGGTTGCTTCCATGGTTCGCTGGGCTGGCTGGCTTGCGCGCGATTATTCCTATCTCGCCATCATTTTGTTGCTGGTTGTCATTCTGCTCGTCTTGCGCCGAGGCTTCACCCAGATGCCACTGG
>JBGOXG010000059.1:0-11909 GCA_041479025.1 Anaerolineae bacterium | reverse complement strand
CTCAGCGCGGCAGCGACTTTGTCAGACCCGGCACCGCCTCCGATGTCGAGAAAGTTGGCGGGTTCGCCACCGAAATATTTGATGATGTCCATGGTCGCCATAGCAAGCCCGGCGCCATTCACCATGCAGCCGATGGTGCCGTTGAGCTTGATGTAAGTCAAGCCATATTTGCGGGCTTCTATTTCCGAAGGTGCTTCGACGTCAAGATCTCGCATCTCGGCCAGGTCGCTATGCCTGAACATGGCATTGTCGTCGATCAGCATCTTGCCATCGAGGGCAACCAGCCGTTTATCCTTTGTGATAACCAGAGGGTTAATCTCGGCAAGGGTGGCGTCGTTTTCTTCATAAGCCTGCCAGAGTCCTTTGAGAATTTCTCCAAAAGAACGCCAATATTCGCGTGGTAAATCGATCCCACCGGCGATATCCCGCGTCTGGTAATCCTTAATACCCAACAGTGGGTCGACATGAACTTTGATGATCTTTTCAGGGTTTATCCTGGCGACCTCTTCGATATCTACCCCGCCGGCTGCGGATGCCATAATGACGGGCTTTCTTGCCGTCCGATCATTTGTGATACCCAGGTAAATTTCCTGGTCAATAGCGGCCGCTTCATCAACCAGTACCTTGCGCACCGGCAACCCCTTAATTTCCATGCTCAGAATTTGCGTTGCTACCTGCTCGGCTTCTGACGGGTCTTTTGCGAGGCGAATGCCGCCTGCCTTACCCCGTCCGCCAACGAGTACCTGGGATTTAACAACAACGCGACCGCCTAATTCTTCTGCAATATGCCTTGCTTCTGATGCGGTCGCTGCTATCCGTCCTTTTGGGATCGGAATGCCATATTTGGCAAATATCTGTTTTGATTGGTATTCATGAAGTTTCATTGGGCTTTCGTCTCCGTGATGTAGGTCATCCCCATATAGCGATACGATTATACCATTCGCTTTTTGAACATGGGTGAAGCCCACGAATAAATGATAAAAAAGACGACCCGAAGGTCGCCATTTTTTATTTCTGCGGAACCGAGAACCGCATAATACGATTATTTCCTGAATCGCTCACCCAGATGTATCCCTGGGAATCGGCAGCTATGCCGGAGGGTAGATTGAATTGTCCGCTTTCTGTCCCGTAACTACCCCAGGTCTGGAGGAACCGACCGCTTGTACCTTCAAATTCAATAACACGATACCCCTCCGGATCGGTAATGTACACATGTCCTGCCTGGTCAACAGTGATGTAGGGTTTATTCTCGTTTGAAGCACCATACCATCCAGAGATGCTCCAGTTAGCGACGGGCAGGAACTCTGACATATCCGCACTTGGTGCGAATACTTGAACGCGCTGGTTCCAGGTATCCGTGACATAAATAAGTCCGTTAGAATCCACAAAGACATCCACCGGTTCTGAGAATTGACCACTTTCCACACCGGGACTCCCAAATTGCGCGATATAGTCTCCGTCCTGATTGTAAATTACCACACGATTGTTCCCCGTATCTGCGATGTAGATTCTACCTTCCGGGTCAATTGCTATTCCGCGGGGACCATAAAATCCGTTCTCCTCGTTACTCTGACCGAATACGCCCCAGGCGATAACTGGTTTTCCATCAGGGGAAAATTTCTGGATTCGGTGATTCCATGTATCGCTGACAAAAACCGTACCGTCTTTGGCAACCGCCACCCCCCACGGTTCATTGAAGGAACCCAGCGGAGCCTCCCCCTGGCTTGAATTTGCAAAAGCGCCCCACCCGCTTAAGTATTCTCCAGCTGGTGAATAATGCTGGATACGATTGTTGCGGGAATCAGCTACATAAATGCTGCCATCCGGTGCAACGGCCAGTCCACGCGGGGCATTTAGCAGACCCGGCTCACTGCCAGCTGAACCGATAGTTAAATCTGAAACCAGGTCAATTTTGCCTTGTTCATATGGATCGGGTGGGATTTCAGCCATTGGGCTTGAACCATATTCCCACATCTGGGCTGCCAAATCCTTGCGTATATAAAGGCGCATCCAGTCTGCCGGATTCCATTCAGCGGGAGTATAAGCCTGGGTGTTGACTTGTCCAACATAGGGTGAAATTGCTTCTGCATAGCGACTGTAATTTCTGAATAACCAGATATCTAACAGACCGCCACGGATGTTCTTATCAAGCAGGGCATTCTTGATTCTTTCCCAGTTCAGGTTGAAATAATCCATGTTCGGCCAAACCATGCGAATGAAATCCTGCTGGTAGTAATTTTCATGGACAATCGGCTCGACTGCCCCATAATTGTTGTCGCCTACGATGATTACCGGGACATCTCCCAAATCAGGCCCGGGTTGTGAACCGTAATAGCGTTGATTGGGGAAGTCTCTCAAGTACCAAGTCATTGGCCAGGCAGTGTCATCGTCATAAGCGATCGCGATATTTTTAGTACTACCGGTTGTCCGGTAGGAAATTTCCTCGATTTGTCGTAATACCTCTTTAACACCCGCGGAACCATGCGCATAGACAAGATATTCTGTTCCCTGGTCGTAGGTCCAAAAATTCGCACGCATACTTGCCCGCATCGTTAGGATTAACAGAATTCCAGAGAAGGTCAGAACTCCCAGGCGAAATGGATTAGGGGATACCCAATCCCGCATGAGGTACCAGAGTCCGGCTGCACTTACGATTGTGCCGAAGACTCCCAATATGAATGCACCAGTGGATTGAAGCTGGTCTAGTTCTTTTCCTTGAAAGGGAGGTGTTGCTCCGAGCATCATGTAAAGCAATGCTAATGTGCCTAACAGGAAAATCGACATCGTAACAATTGCAGTCATTGCATGTCGTTGGCGCAGTCCATACCAGTCAATGCGTTCGATGAGTTGCCCAATGCCCCACCCGCCAAGCAAGATCATGGGTAGTGCGATATGAAAAGTAAGCCAGGGCATCCTTTCGCCAGCAAAAGTGAAGATCACTAGGCTTGAAATCGTCCAAAAGGCCAGCAAGCTGAACGTAGTGAAATAATTATTATCTGCTGGAACCGATTCCGGGGAGTCGGATTTTTGGATGGTTTTGTGGCGGAAGCCATAATAAAGAGCGAGTATTGAACCAAAAGCGGGTAGAAATTCATACACCGGGATTTGAAGGAGGAGATAATAATAAAGTGGCTGGCTGCCACGCTGGACAGGTTGTTGTTCAAGCCAGTACCCTAGTGAGCCTATCAGTCCGCTGAAAAATCCAGGACTGTAGGTAAACATGGATGTGTAGAAAGTGATGAATACACCCCAAAATATAAGGGCAGTGGTTGCCCAGATCTTTGCGTTCCACCAAAGGCCTATAACGACGCTGGCAATCAATAGCGGTATAAGGAAAATTGCACTTTGAGAAAGCCCTGCTAATGAGTAATCCAGCGGGTTGCCGCCAAAAAGCTTCGTCAACGGCGCGCTTAAGGTAGGGAGAATGAGGGTCCCTACCAAAACGAGCAAATCAAAGGAGTGTTCAGCGCGAATCTTTGAAAGTCCGTAACCAAATAGAAGGAAAAATATTGAAAATCCAATTGCGACAATACTCAACCCGCCTAGAATCAATGAGAGAGAAATCGAAGCGGCTGGCGCGCTAACAGCGTTGGTGGTGTTTGGATTCGCTGGAGCCAGCGTTGCGGGATTTGCAAGAGAAGGGTTGCGTGAAATAAGCACCAGGCTGACAGCTGCTCCCAGTAATAGTAGCCCGGCTGCCAGCGACATGATAAAGCCTCGGTAGGCAGACGCGTTGTTCCACCGTCGCTCAGTTACACGGACTACTAAATAGCCCGACAAGAAAATGAGCAATTCCCCTGCATAGATATAAGAAGTCTCCTTGGTAATCAGATGAAAAACGATTGTAATTGCGATTAAATACAAATATTTCGTCAACCCTGTTTCAAAATACCTTAGAACCGCATAAAGCATGATGATGGCATATAAGCCAACAAAAGCTTCATTCCGTGTATAGCGACCATAAAAAAGCATATAGGGTGAAGCCACCAGCATCACGGCGGCTATGATAGCTCCCCAATTTCCGATATAACGCCGCCAGTACCAGACCATCCATATTGTAGCCAGGCTGAACAATGCAGCCGGAATCCGGCTGGTAAAGTCTGATGCACCGATGAGGAAATAGATTAAAGCCAATATATGGAATTGAAACGGTCCATGCATCATTGGATTGTGCTGGTAACCGAACCCTTCTGAATAACGCCATGCATAATATGTATGCAAGCTTTCATCGTGGCTCATGACACGATCGCCGAGGACAAGAAAGCGCGTGATCGCTGCCAGGACTAAGATTAATCCAAAGAAGAGGATTTCCCAGGTTAGAAATGGAATTGACGAAAAAATGGGGCGAGTGAGAGATGATTTATTCATAAGTGTTTTTCAATATTGGGTGGATTGATTGACTATAAAACAAAATGCTAAGTTTTGGGAGGGAAATTATATCCTAAGATCATATTGCGCGTAGCCATAATAGCACATTATCTTTTAGAACCAAGAAATTCATACCCGCGAAGCAAGTTGCCCGCAGCCGGCTTGGATATCAATACCCCGACGAATGCGGATCGTGCAAGGGATACCCGATTGTTCAAGAATAGTTTTAAATTCCTGGGCTCGATTGTGTGTGGTAGCTTTACCTTCGAACCCGCCAGTTGGGTTGAGAGGTATCGCGTTGACATGGCATAACAACCCTTGCAACTTTTCTGCCAGTTTTCGTGCCTGGTCCGGGGTGTCATTAACGCCTTGGATCAATGCCCATTCGAAAGTGATTCGGCGCCCAGTCAATTTTATATAGTCTATACAGGCATCCAATAATTCATCAATGTCATAACGTTTGTTGACCGGCATCATACTTGTACGCAAGTTATCCTCAGCTGCATGAAGTGAGATGGCAAGATTGACTTGTCTTTTTTCTTCCGCAAACCGTCTAATCGCTGGCACCAATCCAACTGTCGAAACCGTAAATCGCCTGGCGCCAAAATTATAACCAAGAGGATCATTCAATCGATCGATGGCTGCCAGGGTGTTTTCATAGTTATGAAAGGGTTCCCCCATGCCCATTATAACCACATTGGTGACATGACTATCTTCTTGCGCAAGCAGGTGCGCATAATACATAACTTGAGCAACAATTTCTCCACTCGAGAGATGACGTTTAAATCCCATTTGGCCAGTCGCGCAGAAAACACAACCCATCGCGCAACCTACCTGTGTTGATATACACAGAGTCTGTCGACGATCATAACGCATTAGTACTGCTTCAATGAAATTTCCGTCATGTAGTTTGAATAATGTTTTTCTCGTCTTGCCATCTGCTGAATCAAGCTTCAGGGTAGGATTTAAAACATCAAACAATAAAAAGTCTGTTAATTTTTTGCGTAATGGTTTTGGCAGAGTGGTAAACTCATCCGTTTTCTGCCAGAACTGCCTATACAATCCCTCCCAGATTTGTTTAGCTCGAAATGAAGGTTCGCCGATCTCTTTGAGAAGAGCTGATAACTCATTTATATCTAAATCGTAAATAAGACGCATTTGCACACTCAAGCTATAAGGGCTGTCAAATCATCAGCTATTATATTGACCTTGGGGGTCCAGGCCTCACCCATATCGCGGGTGGTGACACCCGATAGTACCAGGGCGGTCGGGCATCCGATGGCTTGGCCGCCAGCAATATCAGTTTCAAGTCTATCACCAACAACGAGCGTCTGATCTCTGGGGGTGCCCAACCGCTTCACAGCCAACTCCAAAAGCTCAGGGGCTGGTTTTCCCGCGACAACAGGATTCGCGCCTGTTGCTGCAGTAATCAGTGCCAGAAAGGAACCTGCCCCTGGAATTAGTCCTTCCGGTGTGGGGAAAGTGAGATCCGCATTGGTCCCATAGAAAGGTAAACCGCGGCGGATGAGCAGGGTGGCTTCCCGGAATTTATTAAAATTAATTTCCCGATCAATTCCCACTACAACAGCGATCGCGTTCCGCGTCTCGCCAACAGGTGTAACGCGAAATCCCTTTTCAATCAAAGCTTCCCGAATACCATCTTCGCCAATGATGAAGATATCACCGCGTTGAGGAAAGCGCTTCGCAAGCAATTCTGTTACGGCGATGGATGAAGTAACAATCTGCCACGGCTCCAAACTTACACCAAATCCATTAAGCGTGATCAAATACTGGTCTACGGTTTTTGTGGAATTATTCGTAGCTAGAACGACCCTTACTCCCAACGCGTTTATTTTGTCAAAGATCTTTGGCAGGTCACCAATGGGCGTGTTTTCACGCCAAAGAACTCCATCCATATCAAGGACCAGACCGAGGGGGGGTGGTTTCAGCCGCGAGAGCATATTCGTTTTTTTTGAATCGATTGAATAATCTAAGTTAAGATCCATACTTCTTGAATAAATATTCCAATACGGGTCGATCTATCCAGCCGGCAGTTGGGTTGGCGCGTTCTTCAAAATTCTCGTTGCCGATAAATTCACTTAATGCGATCTGAGTTTCGGTATTGTACTTCCCGTCAATTTCACCATTGAAATATCCTAATTTCTGCAACATTAGTTGCAGCTGCAGAACAATATCGTCACTTAAGTGGACGACCTCGTTTTCAGGACTCTTGTCGAAGTATAGTCGATGCAGGTAAATCAATTCCCCAAGACGGATTACAGGATCGATATCGTCATCCACCCTGTAATCGAGTTTGCGGTCGTTATATCCGCCATAGCCACCTTTGTGTTGGACCACCAGGATCGCAGCGCTTTGCCGTCCGCGTTTGTCGCCCCCTGCTCGGTCACCAGACAAAAGCGCAGTATGAAGTCGTGTTGCCAGATCGCCAGCCGATTCTAAAAAAGTGGACTGCATCGTTTGAATCACGTTCGGCCCCGAAAGGATATTCCCCTGGATGGCATATCCATTACCAGTCAGACCACCCGCCCATGGATAGCAATCTTTTCCCGTGAAAGTAGCTGCTCCACCCAGGGCATCGACAATTCCAATTTGACGATGTTCCCTTCCGGGATCGTCCGCCAGAAGTTTTACCAGAGTGTCTTGGGCAGTAAAACCGGAGGACATTAATTCAAGCCCGGTTGGTCCATAGGAAGTATTTGCGAAGGATTGTGTGGCAACCGCCCCCGCGCCTGCGCGTGCCCAAGGGACGATCGCCCCAACTGCTGGAAATTTGGATGCAACGGCAATGCCCCATTCTATTGCTAGCGTATCGTAGGCAATTATGGAGTAAGTGGATGGATGAGGCATTGGCATTTCGTTTCCTTTGCTATTTTGAAATTATAACAAAACGCCGTCTCATTTGAAACGGCGTTCTTTTCCTTTCTCGGATAATATTACTTCTTCTCTGGAGCTTCCAGGACCTGATCGGCAAGACCGTATTCAACAGCCTGTTTGGCATTCATATAAAAATCCCGATCGGTATCCCGCTCAATTACTTCTAGTGTCTGGCCGGTGTGCTTGGACATAATCCCGTTAATCAATGCTTTTAGGATCATGATTTGTTTTACGGCAATTTCTATGTCGGTTGCTTGCCCCTGTGCGCCTCCAAGCGGTTGATGCATATGGATGGTTGAATTCGGGAGGGCATATCGTCGCCCTTTCGTACCGGCGGTGAGCAGGACCGTCCCAAACGAGGCAGTCACGCCAACTGCAACCGTGCTTACCGGATTGGATATCATCTGCATTGTGTCATAGATGGCCAGGCCGGCATAGATCACACCGCCGGGAGAATTGATATACATCTGGATTTCGCGCTCAGGATCTTCATGATTTAAATATAGTAATTGTGCAACGATCACATTGGCTACCTGGTCATCAATGGCAGAACCGAGGAAAATAATCCTCTCCTTGAGCAGGAGTGAATAAATATCGTAGGCACGCTCTCCTCGCCCTGAGGATTCGACCACCATCGGGATAACACTCTTAAAATTCGGCACCATAGCTCATCTCCTTAGGAACGATACGGGACCTCTTGAAAATTCATCCCATATCACTTATTTTGTGTCCTCATCTAATTCTTTTACTTCAGTCTTCTTATCCACAATCTCTGTCTGTGCATCAGTTGCTACAGAATTATCGTTTTTCTCTGCGGATTCGCTCGAAATATCAATACCGGTGGCTTCTTCATCTGTATGTTCAGCATTTTCCGGAGTTTCGCCTTCGCCTGTTGCTATCGCTTTTAGGCGATCCAATACACGTGAAACCATCATTCGGTTGGCTGTATCCACCACCACTGCATCGATCAACTCCTTAGATGCTCGCGTACCACCCTTTGTCAGCTTGGAAAATTTCTTGTCAGTTGAGGAGAGGGATGCCCAATTCTGTTGAAATGCCTTATCCAGCTTCATCTGATTGAGCTCAATTTTTTCTTGACGAGAAATTTCTTCGATAAGCAAGGACCGCTCAAGTCGACGCTGGGCAGTTGGCCGGACTTCCTCCGCCATGAATTTATCCATGTCCGTTTGCTGCATCTTGATATAGGTTTCAAAGTCAAGATGCTGATCAGATAGTCGCCGCTTGAGTTCGTCCAGGACGTGTTCGGATTCGTGTTCAAGTACCTGAGGGGGATACTTGATGGTAGCACCTGACTTAATCATCTCAAGTACTTCGGTAAAAAACTTGTCGCCATAGTCTGCTTTGGCTTGAGCTTCCAGATTCTCCTTGATTCGTTTACGTAGCCCTTCAACATTTTCAACGCCGACGGATTTGGCAAATTCGTCGTTTAACTCTGGCAGGGTGACGCCTCTGACCGATTTCACTACAACTTCAAATGTCACCGAAAGATCTTTGAGCGTTTCGTCTTCATGGTCTTTCGAAAACTCGTGATTAAGTGTTGCAGTGTCACCGGCTTTCTTTCCAACCAATTTCATACCGAAGCTCGGGAATGGCCAATCGGCATCCTTTTCATCTTTGCGGATAAAGATAGGAAAACCTTCTCGTGTAAGATCGGGAAGTTCTTTATCTTTGGCTTCACCTTTTATATCCAGTAATACAAAATCGCCTTCCATTATTTCCCGGTCAACATTTTCAGTCGTACTGTACATCGAGCGTAAATTTTCGATTGATTCGTCAACCTTATCCTCGCCAGGCGGAGTAAATTCATAGGGTTTGCGAACCGAACGATAATCTCCCAGGTCCACTGTCGGGGCGAGCGGAACGAGAAATTTGAATGTAGGTGGATCAAGTTTTTCAATATTCTCCAAAGATCCGGCGGCGGCGGGCTTTACACCGGCTTCTTTCAGCACATCGGGGTAAATTTGATCAACCAGAACTTCAACAGCTTCCTCGGTAATCGCACTTTCGCCATAATACCTGCGGACGACGTCGTAAGGAGCCTTTCCAGGGCGAAATCCGGGGATTTTACTGCGTTCACTAATCTTGCGTGCTGCCTTACGTTTGGCGACATCCAATTGTTCAGCGTCGACTTCAACGATCAAATTGACCTGATGGTCTTCGCGTGGCTGGGTTTCGATTTTCAATTTTAGTTCCTCTTTCCGCTAATCTTGCGTAGACTGTGGGGACAGTGGGACTTGAACCCACACGCCTCGCGGCACATGATCCTAAGTCATGCCTGTCTGCCAATTCCAGCATGTCCCCGGAACGCGAGCGAGATTATAAAGCCTGCATATCTGTGCGTCAATGAAAGGAAACAGGTTGTTAACGATAATTCGATATTCGGAATTTGGGGTTTGGAAGTATAATCAGCGACCATTGGCGGTGAAACTACCGATTCCGTCCACCCGGAAAATGATTCCGCCGAAATTATTGATATGTCACGTGTAATTAATACCGACAGCGCAGGGAAAGAGCGCAACCATCTAACTAAATCGGTTGTGCTGGCTGTAAGGCATCTGGCTAGGCAATCTGATATTGATGCTACCACGCGTGATCTCGCAGCGTTTATTGCCTTGGCATTAAAGCAAATTGATACCTCGATTGATGTTTCCGTGCTTGCCTGGGAAAAACGAGGCTACTGGGTAAAAGCGGATAAATTTCGCATGGATTGGCTATGGGCAGGCCAATTAGGGAGTAAAATGCGCGATGCGGTTATCGCAGAAGATTGGGCAACTGTAGCTGGTGTCTCGGCCCAGGTTGGACAGAGGCTGGGCAAGGTTCAAATTGCGGAACATCATCGTCTCGGCACACCGTGGGTAGGTGCTTATAAAAGTTTGATGGAATAAGTCCGAACTCTATTACGACCTTCCTGTAAAATTCTACAAAGGAAGGTCGTTTTAATTATTAATAATTGTCTTGTTTAGAAATTTTCTCTGAGGATTGTAGATACTAGTACGTAGGCAAGTATTAAACTAACGATTCCTGCGATAAGAATAAGCAAACAAGTATTCGCATTCAATAATATATTTTCTTTATCCATACAGAGAAGAACGATCATTAGCGTTGACATCAAGGGTGCGATATAAACAAAAAACCTGCCAGAGAAGGCTGTACTATGGTTATTGGAGGCAGACCTGTCCAATTCGATATATGGGATCTTGACCACATGATCCTGCTGATAAATATTATCATTTGTCGGCGTATTATTATTTGAGATCATAATTGCCTTCCAAAGTATCAAAAATATATTATCCAGGGATTGATGATCATCGTTTAAAGAAAAGACATCTGATAAGCTGGTCGTTTGCCATTAAATAATAAGAAGGGTGCAGCCCGATCAGGGGATACAATACCCAGCATGCGTAAATAGGCGATGTTATCCAGTTTCTTTTCTCTACGTGCCTTGAGAATGGAATCTGCGGATTTTGGACCGATACCCGGGATTCGCAAGAGCTGGTTGCGGTCCGCCTTGTTGATCTCTAATGGTTGGTTTATTAGATTGACTTGCGCCCAAATGAGTTTTGGATCTGCCGGCAGAGGGAGATTGCCATTTGTCTCGAATGGCAATTCCTCCAGATCATATCCATAATCGCGGAGCAAGAAAGAAGCTTGATAAAGCCGGTGCTCTCGAAGCGGATTGGTGGCGGGTTTATTCTCAAGGGGAGTGTTGGGAATTGGGTTAAATGCCGAGAAATACGCACGTTGCAGATGTACGTTTTTGTTCAGCCAGTTGGTTGTGGTCAATAGTTCAACATCACTTTCGTCCGATCCGCCCGCTACGAACTGCGTTACAGTGGAAGGCCACTGTCCATTCCAGGTTTTTATGGGCAGCGTGGAGCGTCGAATTTCATCCACCCAACGAAGAGGGCGGAGTAATTCTTCCATGAAGATTTTCTGCGGCGCAAGCCTGGCCAGTCGGGCTGAATTTGGAGCTTCCAAATTGATCGATACCCGGTTGGCGACTCGCATGGCTTGTTCCACCTGAGCTTTTTCTGCGCCGGGCATGATTTTTAAATGGATATAACCACGAAAGCCAAGCTTGTTCCGTAGAATTTCAGCGGTTGCGATGAGTTGATCCTGGGTTCGAATCCCGCCGCCCGCAATCCCACTGCTAAGAAAAATTCCTTCGGCAGCTTTCGCGTTAACGAGGGAGATAAATAACTTTGCAAATTCATCCGGCTTGAATGTCGCTCGACGAAAATCACGTCCAGCTCGAAACGGGCAATAATAACAATCCCTTTCGCAGACGGATGTTAGAAGTGTCTTGAGTAGTAAAATTTGCCTACCGTTAGGCATTTGTGCTGGCTGAACATAGATATCCTGTTTAAGGTGCTTTATAGAAGCACATGAACTCCCATAATCTTCTGCAGGCTCAAGTGTCATTTGGTCAGAAAGCAATTTCAGTCGGGCAATGGTATCCACATTGACATTATAGAACAAATATTCTAATTTGTCAACTGCTTGCTTGTGAACTAAAAGTCTCTTACAATAATTCTAAATGGAGCCTCATATGACTAATAACGAACAATCAAGTGAGCAGGTAAAACCTACGAATTCCGGGAAATGGATTTGGTGGGTGGTCGGGG
>JBGOXG010000117.1:0-7073 GCA_041479025.1 Anaerolineae bacterium | reverse complement strand
TAGCATGTCTCTTTCTGTGATTTCCTTCCCCGAGGCATCGTTCAGTGACGATTTGTGTTCCAGGTACGACAGCCGGAACATTCGGCTGCCATACTCAGCCCAGTAAGGCTTTTCTTCCTCGCTGGAATTTGCCCGGCTCACTCGCTGGATGACGCTGGATGCGTAAATAGGCCGATCGGGGTTGGCTGCTTTGAGTTCGGGCAGGATTTCCAGTCTTTGGGCAGCCATTTCAAATGAATCGGGGGCTGAGCGTGACGGAATCAATCCACCATACGCCAGCGTATCCACTGCGACGATGACCGCATCCGCAGCCGGGGCGGTTTGTCTCAGCCAATCGACAAGTTTCTCGTGCTGCGAGCCTCGCCAGGGATTTCCCAACCATTCGCGCAGTGGCAGTTCCACCTGGGCCCCGGCAATCGCTGCCAGCAGGCGCGGATAATCATAATTGACAGGACGATCGTCGAGCGGCAGGATGACAATGTGGGTCATATCCTCCTAGCCTCTTTGAGCGCGCCGGAAAACTGAGCCGTAATCCACTGCGGGCGCGTGATAGCGCTGCCGACCACCACGGCATGCGCGCCGAGCGCTAGGGCATGCACAGCCTCTTGCGGCGTTGAAACGCGGCCTTCAGCAATCACCGGGATCCCCAGCGGCTTTAGGTGGTTTACCAACTTTCCGAGCAGAACAAAATCCGGGCCGGGTTGTGATGGGCTGTATGCTGTATAACCTGAAAGCGTTGTCGCGACGAAATCCGCGCCAGATTCAACGGCGGCCAGCCCTTCATCGAGCGTTGACACGTCGGCGAGAACTGGTTTTCCAATAACCTTGTGGATATGGTCAATCATGTCTTTGACTGATAAGTTGCCGGGCCGGGCACGCCGGGTGGCGTCGACGGCAACAACGTCAGCACCAGCCCGGGCGATTTTTTCTGCGTGTTCAAGCGTGGGCGTAATTCGCACCTCACAACCGGGAATGTCCTCTTTGAACAGGCCAAGGATGGGCAGTCTGACGGCTTTGCGAATCGCTGCGATATCATCGGGTCCATTGGCACGGATTGCGACTGCACCACCCGCGACAGCCGCGCGCGCCATGGCTGCCATGTGCTGCACGCCAAAGAGCGGCTCATCGGGCAAAGCCTGGCAGGAAACAATCAGGCCTTCGCGCAGGGATTCAATCAAAGGGGAGAGCACCATGCTTATCATCCAATGAACTGCCGGCCGGTATAAAAAGTAAAACGGTCACCGCGGTAGACGGAATCAACTGTCTCTATGGCATCATAATTCGCTGCGAAAGTCACCCGGCGCGCAGCAAGGACAGATTTTCCGGTCTCCATTTTCAACAGAGAAGCCTCCTCTTTCGTGGATTCCCTGGCTTCAATTTCGGCATCGGCCCAGGTGGGTACGATCTGGTATTTTTCAGTCAAGATGGCATACAACGATTTGTTGGTCAAATTTTCATCCACCAGCCCTGGAAAAAAACGACAGGGGAGATAGGCTGTCTCCTCGGCCACCGGCTCATCATTCGCCAGCCGCAAACGCTTGAGCAGGTATACATGCTCCCCTTCGGCAAGACGCAATCTTTCGCGCACGTCAGGTTCCGGCTCGATTTCTTTGAATAGCAGCACCTGAGAACCGGGGACCAGCCCGCGTGCCTTGATATCCTGGCTGAAACTGCCGAACCCGGAGATGTCGCGGATGCGGGTCTGGGCGACGAAGGTCCCTCGTCCCTGCTTGCGGAACGCCCGTCCCTGGCGGACAAGTTCATCAAGCGCGCGCTTGGCCGTAATCCGGCTGACCTGATACTGCCGGCCGAGTTCCGCTTCGGTGGGCAACTGCTGGCCGGGCTTGAGCAATCCCTGCTGCATTTGCTCTAGGATCGCCTGCTGGATACGGAAATACATGGGAACGGGCAAATTTGGAGAATTGAGTGACATAGACTGACTCATCGACATTATATTGATATGTTGATATATCATTTATGTTAATGATATTCCGATTATGAGAGTTCGTCAATACGTTGAGTTAATCCAAATACATGGCAATAAGAAAGCTCATAAGATTTTTGGTTTGCTCCAAATGTGTGCTCTACCTTTTACTGTATTTCACGTTGCCTCTGTTCACGCTGCCAGTCAGATCACTAACCTGTTTTGACCGCAACGGAACGCAATTGAATGTCAGCCAAAATCGTTCCATGTTCAATAATGGCACTTCAGGCTTCGGCAATGACGTGTTGTTGAAACCAACCACCCTGGAGATTATTTCCCTGAGATCTTTATTTACATCCGGCAACGCCCTTGTCGATGTGAATTATTTACTGAAAAGGAAAATCCAGAGCGGAAGGCCATTCTGGTACAAAAGAAAAAGAGGTTTTTACTGCTCGCAATAACCAGCTGGCTCATGCTCCTCCCGACGCTGATTGAGTTTGGAGCCTCTCTTGTGAGTATTTTGCTGGCCATTTTCGCTACTGCTCTTGTTCAGTTATCCTTTGACTGCACCCGCGGTCATACCGCTGACGATGTAACGCTGGAAAATGAACGCCAGGATCACTGGCGGCAGCGCCGCCAGAATGCCGCCGGCCATCATGCCGTTGATGTTGACTGCATAACGGCCGACGAACTCTGCAATCGCCACCGGGACCGTTTTAGCGGCCAGCGTGCTGGTAAAGATCAAGGCATAGAAAAACTCATCCCAGGCGACCAGGAATACAAACATGGCTGTGGAGACCAACCCGGGCACAGAGATGGGCATCACCACGCGAAACAGAATCCCCAGGCGCGTGCAGCCATCCAGACGGGCAGCTTCTTCCAATTCAATTGGAACAGTCTGGAAATAAGCTGCCATCATCCAGATGGCGTACGGCAGAGCAAAACTCATGTAAACGATGACCAGCACGATGGGTTTATTGATCAACTTCAAACCGGAAGCGATGATGAAGAGAGGCAGAATCAGCGACACCTCCGGGATCATACGCGTTGTAACAAGGCCAAGGTGAATAGCATGGTTAAATTTGAATGGGATACGCACAATTGCGTAAGCTGCCAGGCTGCCGATAACAATGCAAACAACTGTCACAACAGAAGCAATCCTCATCGAATTCCATAACGAAACCGCAAAAGTCCGCGGAACGGTCGAGGCAGCCAGGCTGGGGAAGAAAATATCAGTGTAATTTTTAAGAGTCGGATGTTGAGGAATCCAATGCGTCGGTACTGCATACAATTCCACCTGCGTGGAGAAACTGGCAGAGAGCAACCAGAGAATTGGAAAGAAAATAAAAAACAATACTGGCAAGGTGAGAAGAAACGGGAATAGCTTTCGTAAGAACTTCCGGTAACTCATAATTAATTCTCCTCAGGGCGATACAGAATTCGAATATACACAAAAGCCATGATGAGCACAAAAAAGGAGATCAGGAAAGATAATGCTGCACCCATCCCTTGTTTTCCATAAGAAAATGTATTCAGGTAAGTCAAATAGGTGATGGTCATCGTTTTGGATGCCGGTCCACCATTGGTGATGATGTAGACAATATCGAATACACGGAAGGCATCCACGGTACGGGCGATCAGCGCCACCAGGATGGCTGGCCGGAGCAGAGGCAGTCGGATTTGCCAGAAACGCTGCCAGGCGTTGGCGCCGTCCACCGCGGCGGCCTCGTCCAGTTCCACCGGCAGTCCAGCCAGGGCGGCCTGCAGGATCAGTGCCACGAACGGCATCATGTGCCAGACATCCGCCACGATGACGAGAGGCATGGCCAGGTTCGGCAGGGTCAGCCAGGGGATATAATGTTTGATCAGCCCCAACTGCATTAATAGTCCATTCAAAGCGCCAAAATCAGCGCTGTAAATCCAGCGCCACATGGCGCCATTGACGATGGTCGGGACTGCCCAGGGGATGATCAAGCTGAAACGCAGAAACTTCCAGCCCCACGGATGGGAGTGGATCAGTTGAGCAATCGCCAGCCCCAAAATAAGTTCCAGGCTGACAGATGCAAATGTGAAGTACAGAGTACGCCCAATTGTCTCCCAGAAATTTTGATCCCCGAACATTTCAATGTAATTGCCAAACCCTACAAAGGTTCGCACCTGGTTGATACCGGTCTGCGCATTAAAAAAGCTCAGGATAAACGTGGAGATAACCGGCCACAGGGTCACTCCCAAAATCACCACTAGGCTTGGGATGAGCAACAACCAGGCGGTGCCCGCATCCTTCTGCCGCAAAGAGAAGTGTCGTTTGGCAAGGAATCTGGAATATGCTGTCATAATTGAAAAAAAGGGGTGTATTTGCATGGCGGCGCAAATCCACCCCTTAACTCCTCGTTATTGACTATTTGGCAAGTTCAAGCCACTTGGTTGCGGTTGCATCCAAGGCTTCCTGCGGGGTCTTGACACCTGTCAGCGCTTCCTGAAGAGCCAGTTGGAGCGCCTTAGAAGCTTCGTTGTAATAGGACACCGTCGGTCGTTCATTGGCATAGGGGAACTGCCCGAGAAAAGCCGGAACAGTGACCGGGTTGGCCGGGGTAGCAGCCAGCAGTTGGGTCAAGGCATCGCCCTGGAAATCAGCCTGCCAGATGGGCAGCATTTCGGCGGAGAATTTCGTCTGGACCTCATTGCTGGTCAGGTAGACCAGGAACTTCCAGGTCTGGTCGGGGTAAGGTGTGGTGGCCATGACGCCGAACGAGCTGGAACCGTCCACGCTGGAGCTCTTGATGCCCGCGGCAGCACCGGCTGCGAACACCGGCATGGGAGCGAAGGCTGCCTTTCCAACAATTTGCGATACGTCCGTTTTATTCGAATCGCTGAACTGGAACAGCCAGTTGACTGCAAAGGCGCTCTTTCCGGCCAGGAAGTTGGCCTCGACTGCATTTTCATCAGAGGTGATCGAGGCCGGGTTGCTCACGCCCTCGTCAATGGTTTGCTTCATCCAGGTCAGTACTTGCACGCCCTTTTCGTTATTAAACGACGGTTTGCCGTTTGCGTCCAGGAAGGCTCCACCGTTGCCGAATAGCAAGATGGTGAAATCGCAAACCGCGCCTTCCAACTGAGGCCAAGACCAGATGATGGGAAATTCAGCCAATCCTTTTTGCTTGATGACTTTGGCCTGGTCAACCAACTCTTCCCAGGTCTTGGGGGGTTCAGTAAAGCCGGCCTGTTGGAGGATGTCCTTATTGTACATGAAATATTTCGTGTCCATCAGCCAGGGCATACCGTAGACCTTGCCGTTGCGGGTAACCCCATTCCAGGCCGAAGGGAAAATACCGGCTTTCATCTCGGGGGTGATCCGGCTGGTAACATCCAACAGGTATCCGGCTTTGATAAACTCATCCGGCCAGATGACATCGATCATAGATGCATCATAGGCAGGTGGTTTGGCAGCCATGCCGGTCACGATCTTGTCATGGATGGCATCATAGCCCACGTATTCCATGACAACTTTGATGTCCGGGTTCATGGCTTCAAAGTCGCGGGCAATTTGATCGATCTCGGCGGGTTTCATACCAGCCTGGTCCTGCGTGAGGATATGAATGGTCACAGGCCCGGCGGGTTGGGCCGGTGCGCAGCCTGCGATCCCGACTACCAGCATCAGCGCAATCAGCAGTGTGGTGATTCTATAGAAAGTACGCATATATACTCCATCCTTTCGAAATAGTTTTGGCAAAGATCGAATTGGGAAATTATACAGTTCGAAATCTGTGAATTTGCACCTCCTTCACGATAGTTTATGAACAACATAGAAGTTGGAAGTGTTGTGTAAAACGTTGGTAATGGCTCCCATCACGCCTGCCCGCAGGCCCAGGTTGGATACCACCAGCTTCGGAAGCGTCGGAATCGTGCCCTCGATGCGCCGCAGGATGGGTTCCACCAACAAGTCGGCGAAGGGCGGGATGCTGCCGCCGAGCACGATCAACTCCGGGTCAAAAGAAACAGTGAGATTTGCGATGGCGATTGCTAGATAGTCCACCGTCTCGTCGATAATGGAAGTCGCCCAACGCTGCCCCTGGCGGGCCGCCGTGAACACATCGTCTTCGGTCAATGATTCCAACACGGCCGGATCGCGGCGCGATTTGAGGCTGTTGCGGGCACGTTCGACGATGCCGGTTCCTGAGGCAACGCTTTCCAGCGCGCCGAAATCCTTATAATTTTTTCCTAAAAATTCCCGCCCGGGAATGAAGTTCCCAATCTCCCCTGAAGCCTCGCTCCCGCCACGATAAAGTGCGCCATCGATGACAATTCCTGCCCCGATTCCTTTGCCGCTCGTGATCAAAATCATATTCTGGACATTCTGGCCAGCGCCAAACCACAATTCACCCATGGCGGCCAAATTCACGTCGTTATCGACGGTGATGGGCAGCCCATAATGTTTTGTCAGGCGCGCCTTCAGCGGAAAATCGCGCCAGTTGAGCGTATAAGCCCATTTCACGATCCCGTCCTGGTGCAGGGTGATGCCTGGCGCACCGACGCCAATTCCGCGCACTTTTCGGTCTGCCAGTTGCGGGCTGGCCAGCAAGGCATCGATGAGTTCGATCAGGCGCTCGTAGTTTCCCTCGCCTGTTGTGCGGTGACGGCCCATGTCAACCTCTTCAAGAATGTTCCCGCCCAGGTCTGAGAGCGCCCCGTAAAATTTTGTGCCGCCCATGTCAACGCCGATGACCACAAAGCCATCCGCATTGAACTCCAGTAGTGGACGGCGCCGCCCGCCGCTCCATTCAGTGCTGCCCTCCGGGCGGACAAAGCCCTCTGCCACGAGTTCGTCCACGATGCGCATGACGGTTGGCAGGCTGACTTTGAGACGCTCCGCGATTGCCGTGCGCGAAATGGGGCTTTCCCGGCGAATGATTTCCAGGATCGCCGAGCGGTTTATTTCGCGCATATCCGAAGCTGTGATGGTGAGGCGGTAGGCCATAAATCCTCGTAAGGAGTAGTGTACAACTTACAAGGTGTAACAATTATTTACATTATGTAAATATCTTAGCAGGATTTTGGCTCAAAGTCAACAGGGCAACCCGCGGGTTGCCCTGTTGACCGAATGAAGTCCGCCGCACACCTGTCCCGGAGTCCTTCGGGAAGCCACGCGGCT
>JBGOXG010000252.1:0-2979 GCA_041479025.1 Anaerolineae bacterium | reverse complement strand
CAACGTCTGACCCATCAACAAGCCTTCGCGATCATCTGCAGTCAGGAAACTTCCACTGATGATGCGATAAGGATCGTTCGCTGCTGACTGAGGCTCGATCCCGAAAATTCTCACTCCAGATGATTCGTCGCCAGTAGAAACAAATCCGCTGGCGTACAAACGCGGTGTGGCAACTTTGACCGGAGCAAGCGAAGAGATTTGGGCAGCAACCTGGTCCGGGTTTTGGATCAAGTCCTCCCACTTGAGGCTGGTCTTCGTCTCGTCGTAGGATTTTGCCCTCACCTGCAAGTGACCGCTCTGCAGCCGGATGGTTGAATTAATCGTGCCGCTCATCTCGCCATTGATAAAGGCTGCCACCAACAGCAACAGTGCCAGCCCCATTCCTACTGCAAGCGATGAAAAGAACGAGCGGCGACGGTTTCGGCCAAGATCACGAAAAGCCATTTTGAATAGTTGTATCATGGCATACCTCATACAAAGTGCAGCGCTTCAGCAGGCTCGCGCCGGGCTGCTTCGAGCGCCGGAATAAGGGCGGCCAATGCTGAAATAATCGCGATGGTCAGGGCGCGCATGAGAAGTTTATCGATACCCCAGCTTGGATAGATACGCGAGTTGATCAACGCCATATAACTGGTGACGGTCGAATATGCTGTGAAATCCAGACCCACCCGCATCAGTATGCCGTTGATGATCAGCCCAAAAACGATACCGGCAGCCACGCCGACCAGGCCGATCAGCGTCCCTTCCAAAATGAACAGGAGGGAAATCTGGCGAGGCTTGAGTCCCATTGCGCCCAGTACGCCGATCTCACGCGTCCGCTCATAGACCGCCATCAGGAGCAGGTTGAGAATGCCAACCCCGGCGATCATGATGATGACTAGACTGAATATATTCATCACGCCGCCTTTTGTGCTGATGGCAGATTGAAGATCGGGGTAATTCGCTTCAAAGGATTCGATCTCATAGCCAGGCAGACCGGGCTTCATAGCATTGATCACGGTATTTTCTTCTCCCAGTTGCTTCAGCATGATCGCCACTTCGGTCGACTGGCCTGTCAGGTTATAGAGATCCTGGGCTTCGCCCAGGGAAATGTAAATGGTGCGTTTTTCGATGTCGGGCATGCCAAGATCGTAAATGCCAATCACGGTCATGGTGCGGAGGCGCATCTGCTCGTGTTGTGAACGCCCGGTCAGCGAGATGCGATCTCCCACCTGAACGCCCATCGCATCTGCAAGCCCTTTGCCGATCAAAATCACATCGCCGTCGGCAGAAGTCAAATTGCGTCCAGCAACGATGTGCTGTTCTGCAAGGTTGACACTCTGTTCCTTCTCCGGTTCAATGCCTGTGATCCCTACAGCGAAAGCACCCTCGCGGCTGCTGGCCAATCCCCCAGTATTGATTCGCTGTGTGGCGGACTCCACTTGCGGGTTTGCCAGGGCGGCCTTCACAACGGCCTGGGGATCTACCAGCGGCAGGAGCGGCATAGAGTTAGCCTTTGATCGATACCCCTCCGCATGAACCTGGATGTTCCCACCCAGGACTTTGACGGCATTACCATAGATGGCCTGATTGAAACCGGCAATCAACCCGTCGTAAAACATCATCAACCCCATACTTAATGACATTGCCAGGACGATGATGATGGTGCGGCGGCGGTGACGCCAGATGTTTCGCCAGGCCAGACGGAGATACAATCTCATATTTGGCACTCCTTTCGACATTGAAACGGTTTGGTAGAGCGAATTACTTTACCCATAATCATAACCCAATTTCATTTCCTGTAATTCAAACTTTCTTTAGCCAGTAATCCATGCTTTTATCGCATCGTCATCCATGAGTTGTAAAGAGTTTGCTGGAGCGCCTAAAACACGTTCCAGCGCATCAGTATAAGCTGCCACAGCGATTTCAATAGATCGCAGGCTATCGGCAAGATGCGCATTAGCGCTTTCCATCTCATAAGAGATAAGCAACTCGACGAATCTATCCCCAAGGCCCTGCATGAGATACAAAATCACTTCGGTAGCCTGGTCTGGATAGGGTGTTGCCAGGACGCCTTCCTGTATTCCCTGGTGGATAACACCCGCAAACATCGGTGCAATCCGCTTGATGGTCTTGGCAAACATTTTCTGGCGGATGATGGCATTATCGTCGGCATACCAGATATGCATAAGCGAGAGCAAATAGGTTTTCTGAGCGGTTTTCCAACGCACAGCTGTCTCAAAATAGCGTCGAAGTTTTTCGAGGGCAGATAAATCCGGGTCCTGCAAGATGGGGGCGATGAGCAGTTCTGCTTCATCCAGCATGCGTTCGATCAGCGCTTCAAGCAGGGCTGGTTTCGAGTCAAAGTAATGATAAAAGGCTCCTTTGGAAATATTCAGCGTCTCACAAATATCCTGGATTGACATCTGCTCGTAACCTTTGGTGTAGACGAGCTGGGTAGCCACATCGAGGATTTCATTTCTCCGGGCTGCATAAGCTTTTTCTTTGACAATTCGAACCATAATTCTTCTCTTTTATAAACCGACCGTCGGTTTATTTTACGTCAAAATTATATGTCTCCGGCATCCAAATGTCAATACCGGAAGTCAATGGGATTGTGCAATATGTCTAATATGGAGGAATGAGGCGATCAATGGGGATGATTGGGATGCAAGTGAGTTGAACGAGTATTTTGGGGAAAATTGGGGCCGGACGCGGTTCTTCGGCGCAATAACTGGGAGGCTGGGGCGCAACAAGTCGGGCAAGAGATCTGAGCAGACAGGAATTTCAGAACCAGGTACGAATTAATTTGCCAGCGAATAGGTGAGGAGCGAAGAGCAGGCGCGTGGAGACAGGCCTGTCAGGGACGGAGGCCGAAAATGAAAGGGAGGGGTGGTCAGACGCTCATGGGGGCGCAGGCGAAGTGGCGCGAGAGGCTTCCTGAACGAAGCGGGCAAGATTGAGCATGAGCGAGAGGGTATCGCCGATGAGGGTGGCCTT
>JBGOXG010000049.1:0-13240 GCA_041479025.1 Anaerolineae bacterium | reverse complement strand
GTATTCGTAGGTGTGTTTGTTGGAGTGTTGGTAGGTGTATTGGTGGGAGTATTGGTAGGCGTATTCGTTGGGGTATTGGTTGGCGTGTTTGTTGGAGTGTTGGTAGGTGTATTGGTGGGGGTATTGGTAGGCGTATTCGTTGGGGTATTGGTAGGCGTGTTGGTGGGGGTATTAGTCACAGTCGGTGTCGGTGTGGATGTTGGAATGCCGGTTTCGACGCTCACGTAGGTGTCCGCCGGGTCGTAATTCTGCGCAGTGTCTATTCCAGCGCCTCCGTCTTGTAGATCCGTTCCTCCAGACCCACCGTTGAGCGTATCATTTCCATTGCCACCATAGAGATTATTATCCGCACTGTTGCCGATAATAAGATCATTGAAAGCGGTGCCGATGACGCTTTTGAAGAGTCCTACAAGGGTCAGCTGCAAACTGCCTCCGATATTTTGTGGGGCGATATTCCCCAGATTGATACTGATCGGTACACCGAAAAGGGAAAAATCCAGCGTATCGGTTCCTGCAGAAATGAGTTGAAGTACGCCTGTTGACCCACTGGCAAAACGGAAGGTGTTGTTCCCTGTCCCTCCGGTGAATGAATCACCTGCGACATTCGCACCACTGATCGTGATGAGATCATCCCCGGCGCCTCCATCCAGTGTGTCAATACCAGTGCCACCGTCCAGTGTATCGTTTCCATTACCACCGTTTAGGATATCATTTCCACTCCCACCAATAAGCGTATTGTTGAGGTCGTTGCCTGTGATGGTATCGTTTCCGTTTCCACCCGTCACGTTTTCGACTTGCGGGTTCGTGATATTGAGGATCAGATTGCTGTTGACGGTCTGATTTCCCGTGGTATTGAGGTCCAAAACGATCGCATTGGTAGATCCAGCAAACGTGATCAGGTCTGTTCCGCCACCAGTTGCTTCGTTCACTGTATCGTTGCCAAGGGCGGTCGAGGTGTTGAAGTTGTAAGTGTCATTACCCGCACCGCCGGTCAAATTGTCATCCCCTGCGCCACCGGTGAGCGAATCGTTGCCATTTCCGCCGTCCAGGTTGTCGTTGCCAGCTCCACCTGAGAGGGTGTCGTTTCCGTCGCCACCGCTGAGATTATCAATACCATTTCCGCCGGTAAGGGTATTGTCAAGAGCATTCCCTGTGAGGGTATTATTACCGTTCCCACCGGTCACGTTTTCGACTTGCGGGATCGTGATATTGAGGACCAGATTGCTGTTGACGGTCTGATTTCCTACGATATTGAGGTCCAAAACGATGGCATTGGTGGATCCAGCAAACGTAATCAGATCTGTTCCGCCACCCGCTACTTCGTTCACGGTATCGGTGCCAAGGGCGGTATTGGTGTTGAAGTTGTAAGTATCATTGCCTGCGCCACCGGTCAAATTGTCATCCCCTGCGCCACCGGTCAGGCTATTTGCGGATGCATTACCCGTGATGGTGTCATTACCGTTCCCACCCGTGACATTTTCTATTTGCAGGCCATTTGCGTTGATTACTAGATTGCCGTTAATGGTCTGGATGCCATTGATGGATAAATCCAATGTGATGGCATTGGTGGATCCAGCGAAAGTTATTAAATCTGTTCCACCACCAGCTGCTTCGTTAATGGTATCGATGCCAAGGGCAGAGGTGGTATTGAAGTTGTAAGTATCATTGCCTGCGCCACCGGTCAGGTTGTCATCTCCTGCTCCACCCGTAAGCGAGTCATTGCCTGCGCCACCGTCGAGAACATCGTTGCCATTGCCACCTGAGATTGTGTTGGCCAGAGTATTGCCGGTGATGGTGTCATTTCCATTGCCGCCGGTGACATTCTCCAATTGAGCATCAGTTAAATTCAGGCTGAGATTGCCATTGACGGTCTGATTGCCAGTTATCCCCAGGTTTACAGTCACATCGTTATTTGAGCCAGTGAAATCCAGCGTATCCGTTCCGCCGCCAGCTTCGTTGATGGTATCGGTGCCAAGGGCGGAGTCGGTGTTGAAATTGAAGGTATCATTGCCTGCGCCACCGGTCAGGGTGTCATCTCCTGCTCCACCAGTGAGCGAGTCGACGCCTGCACCGCCGTCGAGAATATCATTTCCATTGCCACCGTTGAGCGTATTGTTCAATGTGTTGCCAGTTATCGTATCGTTGCCATTACCGCCGGTGACATTCTCCACCTGAGCAGCAGTCATGTTCAGGGTGAGATTGCTGTTGACGGTTTGGTTGCCAGTTGTCCCCAGGTTAACCGTTACATCGTTATTGGAACCGGTGAAATCCAGCGTATCTGTTCCACCCCCGGACGCTTCAGTAATGATATCCGTACCCAGACTGGTATCTGTATTGAATATAAAGGTATCATTACCCGTACCACCGGTCAGCGTGTCATCTCCTGCTCCACCAATGAGCGAGTCGACGCCCGCACCGCCGTTGAGAATATCATTTCCATTGCCACCGGTGAGTATGTTGTTCAAAGTGTTGCCGGTAATCGTGTCGTTTCCATTACCGCCGGTGACATTCTCCACCTGAGCAGCAGTCATGTTCAGGGTGAGATTGCTGTTGACGGTCTGGTTGCCGGTTGTCCCCAGGTTGACCGTTACGTTGTTGTTGGAACCGCTAAAATCAAGAGTATCCGTACCACCCCCGGCTGCTTCAGTGACGATATCCGTACCCAGACTGTTATCTGTAAGGAAGTTATAGGTATCATTTCCTGTGCCACCAATTAGTGTGTCGTTACCAGCATTTCCAGTAATGCTGTCGTTACCGGCTCCGCCATTGATGGAATCATTACCTGCCAGACCATCAATGGTATCGTTTGCATTATCACAGGTGATGGTATCATTGCCTGTAGTGGCTGCGGGAATACAAGCCGCGCGCGCGGTGGACGTTGGTGTCGATGTGAAGTCTACGACCACAAGTGCAAGGATGAGTAACCAGCGGGTGATTCTTGTAGCATTGAGAAAATACGATTTAGATTTCATTCTTTCCACCTTAAAGAATGCACAACAAATGGATAATCTCAATTTAAATTTATAACAAATCCTGAAGTTATAACTTTACAACCTCCTTGTCAGACAATTACGGTTTTGTTAGCTAATTAATAAAGAAAAACGGACTTTCAGACACTATCTGAAAGCCCGTTTTTATGGTAGATGCCAGTTTACACGATGGGCGATTCCCAATCATCCATGGCTGTGATGCCGCCATCCGTCCAGGTCCATTCAATTTTCTGGTAGGTAAACGCGACTTCCTCATAGTCAGTGAACGAGTGGAGATCTGGATCCTGTGTATTAGGTTTGACCAGGTGAATGCTGACCACACGAGCATTGGTCAATTTGATGGTGAAGTATTGTACTTGTACTCCCGAGCCACCTTTCGCTGTAGTTTTGGGACGCCAGAATTTCAACTCCCATTCAGGCAGGTTTTCATTCGAGACCAGCGCAGAATAAAGAGGGACTGAAGCCTTGTCAACCTCCTTGGTTATTTTGATCGGTTGGTGTGTACGTTTTCCTGACGCTTGACCACTCGCTGAATCGCGTGGACTAAGGATCGAATGATCGACTGCCATAACAAGAATGGTGTCTTCTCGACCTTTCTGTGTGACTGATCCCTTGATTTGTCCTTGCTTTTGCCCCTTTAATTTGAGATATGCATTAAGTGCCATCTTTTCCTCTCCTTATCTAAATCGGATAAAGCTACTCTTAATATTAGTATAACATGCCTTTCAATAAAAACGCCCTCGGATCCCGAGGGCGTTCCTGATTCTGGCTGATTATCGTCTACGCAGTACCAAATTGTCGATCGCCAGCGTCGCCCAATCCAGGAACTATGTAGCCTTTTTCATTCAAATGATCGTCAACCGCGGCAATGTAAATATCAACGTCTGGATGTTCCTTTTGCAGGCGTGCAATCCCTTCCGGTGCACCGATCAACCCGACGAACTTGATCTTCTTTGCCCCCCAGCGTTTAAGTACAGCCACTGTGGCCGTTGCGGAACCCCCGGTCGCCAGCATCGGATCTAGGATCAAGCACACGGAAACGGTCGGTTCAGTGGGTAATTTGTTGTAATATTCAACCGGTTTGAGCGTGCGTTCGTCGCGGTATAAACCGATATGCCAGACTTCGGCAGAGGGCATCAACTCCCACATCCCTTCCACCATCCCCAGACCGGCTCGCAGGATCGGCACGAGCCCGATCTTCTCTTGCAGGTCGGCGCCGGTCATCTTCGCCAACGGTGTTTCTACTTCGCGGGGAACAGTCAATAAATCAAAAGTCGCTTCATACGCCAGCAGAGCGGATATCTCGCGGACCAATTCTCGAAACCGTTTGGGGTCAGTGGATTTATCACGCAGTCGGGAAAGCTTATGAGCGACCAGCGGATGCCTGGAAGCATAGACATTTGACATGGACTCCTCCTGAATTTCGGTTACTTTATTATAGCCTTTAAGTGACTTTTGTCGGGTGACTAGGAGTAGATTCTGCGTAAACTTAAATTGTAAGGTTTCGAATTCCCCCAGGAGGGGATATGAGAATTACCGGACTGCATTTTCTTTTAACTTACCAGTGCATCTATGAATGCGACCATTGTTTTGTTTGGGGCAGCCCGCGCCAGACAGGCGTAATGACCATCGAGCAAATTCGAAGTTTTTTACGTCAGGCACGAGACTTAAAGTCTGTTGACTGGATTTACTTCGAAGGCGGGGAACCTTTTCTTTACTACCCTGTGCTGATGCGCGGGGTGCAACTGGCGACGAGCATGGGTTTCCATGTCGGGATCGTCACCAATGCTTACTGGGCAACCAGCAGGAATGACGCACTGACATGGCTTAAGCCGTTTGTGGATATGGTGGAGGATCTTTCCATCAGTTGCGATAAATATCATGACTGCGACGAGGAGAATCCGCTTGCTCGCAATGCGCTCACCGCCGCCGAGCAACTCGGAATCCCCGTGGGATTGATCAAGATCGCGCAACCCGAAAACCTGCCTGCCGAAAGCAACGCAGGCCAGCTCCCGAATGGCGAGTCAGGGGTGATGTTCCGCGGGCGAGCCGCCTGCAAACTGGCAGATAAGGTTAAACACCAATCCTGGGCGAAATTCGACACCTGTCTCAAAGAAGACTTGCGCGAACCCGGGCGGGTACACCTGGATCCATTTGGAAATATCCATATCTGCCAGGGTATTGTCATCGGGAATATTTCTGAAAAACCTCTCAAGCTGATTTGTGAAGAATACAAACCTGATGCGCATCCTGTCGTCGGACCGCTGTTGTTAAAAGGCCCGGTCGGACTGGTAAAGCAGTACAATCTAACGCATCATAAAACCTATGCCGACGCCTGTCATCTGTGCTATGAAGCCAGAATCGCCTTGCGGGACCGTTTTCCTGAAATCCTGGCACCCGCAAATATGTACGGGGAATATTAAACTCACAGCCGCCCTTCTCAAGGCGGCTGTTTTTTATAACGACCCTGGGCAGTAATGTGGAGAAGTGAAAATGTCGGGCTTGATGGCTTTTTATATCATATTTGGTGTATTGCTTGCCATCCTCGCAATTCCGTTATGGAATGAAAGTATAACTCCCAACGGTCTTTATGGTTTCCGCGTCAAAAAGACAATGGAAAACGAAAAAATCTGGTATGCGGTCAACAAGTATTTTGCTCCCTGGCTGGCGGCAGTGGGACTTCTGACAGCTTTCGCCGCAGCCTGCATGTATTATGTGCCTGGCATCAGTCTGGATGTTTATTCATTAAGCGTGCTGGCTGTGTTTGTGTTGGTGTTTTTCCTCGGTATTGTGAAGACAGCCAGATATATGAATTCCTTGTAGAAGGGTAAGCCGGATTTCTTGGAGTTTTGTCTCAATGGTGTGACTAAAACAAAGTAGCGACCAACCGGTCGCTACTTTGTTTTAGTCGTTGAAGACAAGGGTCACGATTTCGAAAGGTTGGGCGTTAAAAGTGACTCTGCCTCTCGGTGGAACATCTAATGGGCTGATCTTCCGTTCAGCAAGATTGGCGAACTCAACAGATTTAAACGGTCTCCAGGGTTTGATCGAAACGGGGAGGTTATTGCCTGTGGGGTTAAATCCACGCACCAGCCAGCCACGCCCATCATCGGTCTCTTTAATACAAGAGATTACAAAGCCAGTTGATTCCATCTCGACGAAAGATCCCGTCGGAGGTAAAACCCCGTAATGCAGGGAAGTAGCTGCAGCACGAAGTGAAGTCTCAAAGTTATATGCAAGAGGATAAGGTGTGCTTTGGCCCTGTACATGGGGGATTACAGCATAGTCGAAGCTCCATGTGCCGGGCATCTGGGCTTCAGGTGTCTCCATGCTTGGACCGGCATGCCCCAGGCGTGTGCTGAGGTCATCGCGCGAAAGCCAGCCCACGCAGCGCAGAAGAGTCACGGCAATTTCAGCATTGCCATCTGGGCGCTTCAGAACCTCCACTTCAGGCAAACCGCGGTTGGCAATCATTAGCCCTCGAATACCATCGGAGACATCTGTAAAGGCTCGCTGCGGAACTTCCGGGCGAAGTTGTTCTGCCCAGAGTCCGCTGTGTACTGCTTCAGGGGGTGCCTCAAGCCCGATGGGACGGCGGACGATCTCGAAGTGCCCATCGAAGTCTGCGCTGACAGGGTGATTTAAATCATCACCATCCAGGCCTGTGGGGAAATGGACCCTCAACCGGTGGTCGTTGGCGTTGTTTTCAATCTCCGTGTGAATGTCCACACGCGGAATGCCAGGTGAAAGGCTGATGCGGGTGACGATGTCCAGTGCAACGCCCTCGGTGGAACGGGATTTTCGGTCGGGGTTGAGTTGAACGGGGACGGTCATTTCAAGTGCTAGTTCGAGCGTCTGACGAACATCGCTTCGGTTGATCCTGACGCCCCATAGTTTGGTGACCAATTTTTGCGGATTGGACTCGGATTCAACCGGGCAGTAGTTGTATTCGTCTCCTCGGTCCCCGGTATCAACGAAACGGTTAAGACCCGGGTAAACGGTGCCGTCGCGTTTATCGGTGAGTGTCAGCGTGCTATCCGAATCCGCCTCCACCAGGAAGAATTCATTTTCGATGCGGTACGGAGGTTTCGGGGTGGGTTCTCTCGAAAAACGGTTCACTAAGCGCTGACCCAGGGAGGTTTTGGCAAAAGCCATCAACAGGCGCGTGGCAGCATTGAGACGCATTGGACTGGCGGAGGGCAAGTCATGCGTACGAACATGGAAGGTGCGATACCCCAGGGCGGGGATATGTGGTGCGGAAAAAAGAATCTTTATGGACGGAAGCGTGCGTGCTCGGACATGAAAGGAGTCGATGGTTTCATCTTCAAGCAGTGTAGAAGCCTCACGGACCCCTCGTTGCCAGGCCTCGGCGTTCGGTTCGGAATCGGAGAGTATCGGTTCAAGGTGCGCGGTTTGCCCCTCGCGTTTTGCGGTAAATGCCTGTACACCCATGCCGGTGACTCGACCTTCATTAACCATGGTCAGTGCTTCCCGCAGTCCTTTGCGATCTAAAATGATGTTGGCGAGATCAGCGCTCTCAGAACCAAGCGCTTCATGTGGAATCACAACTCCGGTGTCGTCGACCAGGTCAAAGGCTTCCGCACCTATAGGGAGGTTGATCTCAACATTCACCAGATCGGTGCGCGGGTTGGAAGACGGGTTGAATACCACGACCGCCGAAGATAGTTTCCCCTGGTCATTTTGCGGTCCGCGGTCGGTGATAACCGCTTCTGCAAGTGTCGCCAACGACTGGTGCGATAGTTCCTCCCCAATTTGTTTAACCTGGTCAAAGCGGACTTTCATTTCCTTGTGCACCTGGTCAATCGAACATCCACATATGGAGTCATGCGGGTGATTTTCCATGAGCAGCCGCCAGGCCTGGCGTATGACAGGTGCCGGGTGGGATAAGCGGTTGGCGTTCGGGATGCCGGGTACACCGATCCCGCCGACTTTCCTTCCAGTAGAAATCTCCCTTATCGTGCGTTCCGTGAACACACTGAACGGTTCGGCCCACTTCTCAAGCAAGGTTTCGCAGGCATGGTTATCCTGTTTTATCCATATGCGTGTAGACAGCACATTGGGCAGCAGGGGGGAGCGTAATGAAGACCGCAATTCCCCTTTCACTACGGGCAGCAGCTCCCCCTGCACAGATGATTGTACGCTGGCAATATACTCTGCCAGGGTGGAGTGGATGACTTTTGTGTCACTCAGGGCGGAATTGGCGTAAGCGATGGCTGATGAGGTCAGCCTATTTGGCTCCATATGGTCAGTGCCGTACATGATGAGCAGGTCAGACGAGGCAGAGTGTGCCGAAAGCGAATCGGCTTGCTGGCTTAGCATCTCGGAAAAATGCCGGGAGTCGCCGGCTGGCAGGGCCGAGCCATTGCTGTAGCTGTCCCGCAGATTCGCCATGAAAACCCGCGAGCCATTTGGAGACTGCCACCAGAACTCGCAGGGTTGGTCATCCACGCCGCGCCAGAGCGAGGCGGACTCGATGCCGAATCCGCACAGGAGCTGCGGCATCTGGCCAATGTGTCCGAATGAATCGGGCATGTAACCGACCATCATTTTCGGTCCAAACTTACGAGCCGTCCGGTCGCCCTCCAACAGGTTGCGGATGTGCGCCTCGGGGCTGACCAGGAACATGTCGGGCAGGATATGCCAGGGTCCGATGATGATCCGACCTCGCTGGATGTAGCGCCTCAGTTCATCCTCGCGCTCCGGTCGCATCTGCAAATAATCCTCCAGAACGATCGTCTGGCCGTCAAGCATGAAATACTTGAAATTGATATCCTCATGGAGGATGTCGAGCAAACCATCGATCAGATGGACGAGTTTCAGGCGAAACTGCTGGTAGGTGAGGTGCCATTCGCGATCCCAGTGGGTGTGCGAAACGATGTGGATTGTCTTCATGGATGCTCCAAGATCAATGTGGACAGGATTTCTTCCCAATGCTTCAATAATAACAGATGTGCTTCCCCGTCGCAGAACGTCGCCTGGCAAGTGGGGATCTGGCGAGCGAGCGTGTGCCCCATGCTGATTGGGGTGTCGATGTCGGCGGTACCGTGCCAGAGCCAGGTCGGGACGCGGATTCCTCCCAGCTTGAATCCCCAGGGGCGGCAGAGCAATCTCCCCTCCCAGGCGTGACCGAGGGTTCCCTGCCGAAACGCTTCGCGCGTACTCTCCATCATCATATCACGCGCGCCTGGCAAGGCGAACATGGAGGTATCCGGGTTGCCTGGGTCGCTGACCGGAACAACGACTTTCTCAGGGTGTTCTCGACCTTTGCTGAAGAAAATGTGGAACAATGCCCGCCATACCGGGAAGGGCATCCAGCGTCCCACGCGGAAACCCATTTTATTGGTGGGCTGCATCCCGTCAGTGGCGTGAGGCACCTCGATTGGACCAATGCTGCTTAATAGTGCAGCAGCGGTGACACGCTCCGGCAGGGCATAGGCAACTGCCGCAACATAGGGACCTCCCCCGGAATGGCCTGCAATCGAGAATCTTGCGATGTCAAGATGATCTGCCAGTTGAGCAATGTCGTCTGCCCAATCTAGAATCTTGCGTTCAGGTTGAAAGGTGGATAATCCGTAACCCGGCCGGTCGGCGGTGATCAGCCTGACGCCCAACCTTATCGTCACATGGTCCGGCGGTCTAAATATCCGCGAACCAGGAATGCCATGGAAAAAGAAAACGGGGCAGCCGTCTGAATTCCCATACTCGGCGTATCCCAATGTTCTCCCGTCACGAAGGGTAATTTCCACAACGCCTCTCAAATAATGATGGGATGGAAATTCGTTTATCCCATCGGTCTTACAGTTTCACTTTCTCCTGGGTTAGAGCCTTCGCTTCCGTCATTGCGTTTGAACGAATGGTGATCGGAAATCGTCCATTAAGCGGGCTGATTTTTGCCCCCAAAGCCGTCGGGGCGTAAAGTCCCCACTTTGCCAACGGCCGGATAAATCCGGTCAGGGAGGCGGCGTCAGCGAGTTCATCGAGGGTAGCCTGATCCCAACCGCCAAACAATCCGTAGAGGAACATGAAAATGGGGAAGCTTGGCAAAACACCGATGAAAAAGATCAGCACGCTGGTGAGCTGATCGCCGGTCCAGAGGAAACCTGTCAGCCAGAACATGATCCCGAAGTGGGCTGCCCCGGCTAAAATGGGAGCGGTGAGCGACTGCCAGACAAAGAAACGCTGAGGGTAGCAAACTTTATTGTTTATGAAATAAGCCGCTATTCCCTTTGAAAAAAGGCCGATGAAATAGGCGATAATCAAAGCCGTCACCTGGAAGCGTTCGAGCAAAATCCATGTGAAGATCACACGTATGACTTGCTCGGCAAATACCAGGATGGCTTTGAGGTAGGGTTTGTTTGAGCCGAGTTGGACATTGTCGCCCACCCAGGAAGGGAACTGGAATGCGCCCCAGATGATGAGCGGGATCACATATACTGCCGCCCGCTGAAATTCCATCCCCGAAGCGCCGATGATGAATTTCGGCGCGACCGCCAGTAGCACGGCTGCTAAAAATGCGCTGAAAATCCCATTGTATTTATATGCCATCACGGAGTAATACTGGCTTAGACACAGCTTGCCGTTGGAAAAAGCCTCTGAAATGGCGGGCATGACCCCGTCGTTGAGCGTTTGTGTGACGTTGAATGCAAAAATGAAATTTTGCGCCATGCCCCAGTTCCCCCAGATTTCGGCGTAATTGATGAGCCTGTTCTGGGTGATGGCGATTTCAGCCGCCTGGCCGAACGACCAGGCGGCTGACCCCAGCATCTCGAACACACCGAATTTGAAACTGGTTTTGACTACTTCCCAATCGAAATGAGCCAGAAACAGAATGCGCGCATTATAACCTACCCGCCGATAAAGCCACCAACCGCCGGCAAATGTGAGCAGTTCAGCAGCGTATGCTGCCATCCCCAGCCCGAAGAGTCCACCCAGGGGACCGCCGTACATCGGATGTGTCTTGCCCCAGTAAAACATGAGACCCACAAAGATAGGCTGGACGACCATCGGCAGGACGACCTGGTTGAGGATGTCGAGTAGGCGGGAGTAGTCCAACCGCTGGAAGCCTGTCAGCGCGTGGCGGAAAACCTGGTAAAACCCAGGGATTTGAATAAGTGCGTGGATGATGATGCTCCACGCATAAAGCGCATAAGCCGATTTTGGCGCGAATGCGCTTGCCAGCCCTATCACCAGCGCAACCTGGACTGCCCCCGAAAGCGCCTGCCACCACACGAATACCTGGCCGTATTGGATACCCCTTTTCGGGTCGCGTACGCGATATTCTGACAGGTATTTAATAAAGGCGATGCTCGTCCCCATGTCGAAGAACAGCCAGGCCAGACTGAAGAACTGGGTTACGCGCCCCCAGATACCCAACGCCTGCGCGGAGGGCAGGATAAATGTCGGCAGGATCAAATTTTGATAAATAATGAGAGGAATGAATAAAATCAGACCGATCGACAGCGCCACCAGAAAACCACTCAGAGGCCGGTGGAAACCAACCTCTTCCCACTCTGTACCAGCCTCCCGCTTATCGAATTGGCTGTGATCCGCAACGATCCGGTCCAATTCCTCCGGATGCGCCATGCTGTAACGGCGCACGAGGAAAAACGCAGTAAACGTAGTCACCAGCATAAGTGCCATCAACGCCCACAGCAAATTTCGCTCGCTGGCATGGGGCACGGGGCTGGCAGGATAATCAGCAAAGGACTGAGGCGTCTGCCCTCCCGCGCGTGTCGTCAGATGGTAAATTAGGTAATTGAAATATGCCCATTCCTGGATCTGCGGGTTCGCACCGTTACTCAAAAAGGCATTGAACACGAAAATGTTTGGCCGCGCCTGCCAAAGTATCCACTCGCCATCTTCATAGGCAGTCACCAGCGGCTGCACCGATGAAAGTGGAGTCAGCGTTTCCATCCGTTCCCGGACTTGCGGCGAGCTATTCCAGATGACCTCCGTCAGGAGAGGATCGGTGGCGCCGGCGGCGGTGGTAAGGCTGATTGCGTTTTCTTTTTTCTGGAGCGTGACCGGGAACTCGAGCAAACCTTGCACCTGCTCTTCATTCATCCCATCCCCGAGGATCAGTACCAAACCCGCCTCGCCCGATTTTATTCGTTCAGTAATGAGCGGATCGTTTGGAATTTCACCATTGAACACAAACACCAGTGCCGTTGCGGGGTCAGTCACGATCGTAAACTCTGCCAGCTCAAGCGCGGAATAGATCGTGCTGTTCTTATCGCCGGCATAATAAACGATCAAGGAATCATCCGCTTTTGCGGGTGTGACCAAAATAAAAAGCATGGAGAGAACCAGCAGGAAAATTAATAAGCGGCGCATATTATTCTCCAGGAACATTGAAACCATTTTCCTTGATGACTCCGGCAAACCACTTCCCGCTGTCTTTAATTGTCCGTTGAAGCGTTTCATAGTTGATATAAACCAAACCGAATCTTGGACCATACCCCAAATTCCACTCGAAATTATCTGCAAACGACCATACGTAGTAGCCTTTAATATCCACCCCTGCCCGGATCGCACGGTGCACCTGTGAAAGATGGTCTCGCAAGTAGCGTATGCGCCGTTCGTCATGGACTTGCCCGTCCGTATCCGTCACATCGGGTACGGGGACACCATTCTCGGTGACCATTAACTCGGGCATTCGCACACCTTTCGCATACGCTGGGACATAATAATCATCCCAGATTTGAGTGAGCAGATCAAACAATCCCGGCGGGTAGATTTCCCACATTTCGGAATATTCACTCCCTTCAGGCTTGACCTCCTCGGCAAAAATCGGGAAGTTCTTCCAGCTGAATTTCATAACATTACGGGAGTAATAGTTAACGCCCAGCAGATCGAGCGATCTGATTATTTCCATATCCCCCGGTTTGATAAACGATGGTGCGAGCCATTTCAACAACCGGTTTTCAGTCAGCGGAGTCGTGCCCAGCAACAGGGGATCCAGCGTGGAGCGATTGATCAGGGCATGAGAACCTTGAGCAGCCTTGGTGTCGCGCCTGGAGTTCGTCGCCGGATAAAATGGCGAGAGATTGAGTGTAATCCCCACTTTCACCGGTTTCCGGGCAGAAGCTCGGATGGCCTCGGCAGCCAGTCCATGTGAGAGCAGGACATGGTGAAGGGCTTTGAGACCGTTGAATATATTATTTTCACCGGGTGCATGGATGCCGATCATATAACCCGCGATGGCTGTCACCCAGGGTTCATTATGGGTC
>JBGOXG010000250.1:0-3016 GCA_041479025.1 Anaerolineae bacterium | reverse complement strand
TGAAAATTAGGATGGGCGGCCAGACAGGCTGCCTCTCCATACACATTGCAAGAACAGTGCTGATTCCATCCCAAGAGAGGAGAACAGCATGAAGAAATGTGATGAAGTGATGACGAAAAGCCCCGTTTGCTGCCTGCCAAATGACATGGTGGCAAAAGCAGCGGAGTTGATGAAGAGCGAGAACATCGGTTCGATACCTGTTATTGAGAATGAGCAGACCAAAAAATTGGTCGGTATCGTGACCGATCGTGATCTGGCTTTGAAGATCGTGGCCGAAAGGCGCGATGCCAAATCCACGAAAGTGGAGGCGGTGATGACGCGCAAGGTAGTGACCTGCCGCGCTGAAGATGATTTGCAGAAAGCGCTGGATGCGATGTCCGAGCATCAATTGCGCCGCATTCCTGTCGTGGACAACGACAACAAGATCCTAGGGATTATTGCCCAGGCGGATGTGGCAACGCGCGTTAACCAGCCGGAAAAAACTGCCGCAATGGTGAAGGGAATTTCGTGATCCAACGCGAAGTAAAAAAGTTTTTTACATTCAAAAGAACGATTGATAAACAAAGGAGATATGAAATGCCTAATAAAAGAATGAGCAAGTCCCAGTTCGTGACTACCCTGGCTGAGAAAAGCGGCCTCACTAAGAAGCAAGCCACGTCAGCGCTCGATGCGCTCAACGCGATGGTTGCCCAGCAACTCGGCAAGCGAGGGCCGGGCGAAGTTCTCATACCAGGCCTGCTTAAACTGAATGTCGTTGACAAGCCTGCCACGCCCCAGCACGAAGGCGTCAACCCTTTCACCAAGGCACCGATGACCTACAAGGCAAAACCGGCGCGTAAGGTGATAAAGGTGAGGCCACTCAAAGCACTGAAAGATGCCGTTTAAGTTCCTTGCCACAGCCATTCTGGCGTTCTCGCTGGTGCGGCAGGCAACTTGGCATCATGCTGGATTGGAAAAGTAATATGAATACTGATCGCCGCGATCCGAGTATTGTCGCTATTTGGGCATTGGTATTGGTGTTGCTGATCCTTGCCTTCTATGTGCTGCAGCTAAAGAAGACTCCCCCCGCGCCCGAAGGCGCGATGCTTTTAAGTACATCTGTGGAAACAAATCCCCAGGCAACATTAGCAGCCGCACTGACCCAGGAGAAGAGTTACACCGATAATCAGGCGGCAGCTACCGCCGAAATTATGCGTGCCAATGCACAGGCAACCTTGAATTCAGCCAATGCAACGTTGAGCGCCGCCCAGACCCAGCAGCAAAACAGTGCCGACGTCATTGCGGCTCAGATAGCGGCTGCCGCCGAAATTTCGCGGGCCAACGCACAGGCAACCTTGAATTCAGCCAATGCAACGCAGAGCGCCGCGATGACCCAAGCGCAGTTTAATTTGGAGATGACGGTGGTGCAACTGAATAAAAACGATATCGCCGCTGGCACTCAAACGGCTGTCGCCAACTATATCGCTACACAAACTCAATCTGCGGTTGCGACATCGCAATGGTATACCGCCCAGTCCCGCCTGCGCGCGGAACAAAGACAGAGCCCGATTGCATTCCTGTGGACGTGGTGTCTGCCGATTTTCGCTATACTATTCGCGGGTCTGTGCCTTTGGGGTTTCTGGCGCTGGCTTAAGATCGAGCAGAACCGCCAACGTATTGCCGCACAACCGATCGAGAAACTGCAAGCGCCGGTGGACTCAAGCAAGCCGCAAGACAAGTTCCTTCCTCCCGAGAGCGATATTGTCGATGACCGGCATGGGCTTACAAAGCCGGACGAACAATTGAGCAGCTGGATGGATGAGATCAAGCGCAAATTGTTAAATCGTGATAAGGATGACGATGATAACCCAGATGGTTGACCTGAATCAATTTCATCAAAGAGCAAGGCAGATCAGAGCCCGCGTCCCGGTCATACTGTCGCAGTGGGGATTGCTGCCAAAGTTTAACCGCTGGCGATTGACGCAGGACCCGGAGACAGGATTGGTGGTGTTCTTTGCCGTTTTAAACACCAGATATATAGCCACACACGCCGCGACCCCGTTCAGCGACTACTTCGATCCCCGTTTGCTGCATGACCTGGCAAACGATCTGCGCGTGCAAATAGTGTCCTGCAACAGCGATGGTCTGCGCTATGCCTTCATCCTGGACCGCGGCTCGGTTGGCAAGTTACCGACGCACATAGACTTCCCCTTCCTGGATGGCGACAGACTGCGAGTCGGGGTTGTCTACACCGATGAGCCAGTACCGGGATTGATAAACCCGCAAACCGTGCATGCCCCGCCCATTAATGTTGAGATTGTTGATGATCATACGCTGGTCAGCCGAGGCGTGGGAGCTTTTTTGAAAGTCTTTGACGATATTAAACTGAAGGGCGATGCTGCCTCAAAACTCTCTGCTCAAGGTCTGCCCGACGTCGTGGTTATAGATGAAGAGGGATTCAATAAACGAGTAGAGGAGCATAAGGCCAATTGGCAGAGGAGCAACCGCATCAGGCGATTGTTTAACAAATCTGCCCAATAACTTCAAGAGTATCGTACACCCGGGTCAAGGGCAAATCCAACTAGTAAATCAATGATTCAAAAAATAAGGAAACTAAATAGGATGCAAAGGTGTCAGTAAGCATGCCCAAAAAATCCAGACCGTTTTCCTACGCCGATATCAGTGACTCTTCCAAAGTACGCTCAGGCGAAAGCCTGCCAGAGCATCCACTTGTGAAAGACGAAGGAGCCTCTCTTAACAAAGGCGGTATGGCTCCTTCAAATCCTTCCGCTGGATCGAATAAAAAACACAAAAAAAGGTTACGCCTCTTAATGATTTAGTGAAATCCAATGTAATCATCATGCACATCACCACTTATCAAGGTCAACAACGAGTGTGAGCAGTTCGTGAGGATCCTTCAATAACTTTATGGCAAAACCAAAAAGGATGCCAAATTCGAACTGAACAAGCTTCATTTGAAAGCCAGGTAAGGCAGCACAAAATTATCCTTCGACCAAAACAGAAATCGCGAGGAGAG
>JBGOXG010000244.1:0-3162 GCA_041479025.1 Anaerolineae bacterium | reverse complement strand
TTGTCATTCCCAATGTAATGAAATCCGTGTTTAGATGGCCCAGTCAAGATCCAATCGTGTTTGGAGTTACTGGCAGCGTGTACTTGGCATTCGCAATTCTATCTATATTGGGCCTACGATCTCCTCTCAAATTTGTTCCTGTTCTGTTGCTACAACTTTGCTATAAAGTGGTATGGTTCATCGGTGTTGTTCTACCTCTTTTGGTTGCAGGAAAGTTACCGATGTATGCGATTCTACTTGTCGTGATATTCGCGACTTACATCATCGGAGACCTGATCGCCATACCCTTTTCCTATGTCCTTGCGAAACAATCAGATCAGTAAATTCAATTGGGCGCAGGTGCTCTCATCTTTGGCGAATCAAAAGGCAAGGGTGATAGTCAGTGAGGCGTGCAGATCACTTGGCAAGCCGCCCAACAACTGCATGAACCCGACCGCCCTTCGGGCGAGTTGTATCAGCGGTTCTTTCACGCATTCAGCGTGCCTAGTAGCAAAGGTTCATCCGCGCAGCCGGGTGGCGGGTTATGCGGATGCCGTTAGGCAGCAATAAAGGAGAATATCATGAAACAATGTGTCCTGATCTGAAAATAAATCATATGGATACTGGTACGGACAATTGTTGCAATGATACTTGATAACCTAGATGTTCCAATCGATAGACTAGTCTTTTTGCAGTTGTTTCTGGACGTCGTTTATCAAAATAATCGCTTCCCAATTCACAGTAAGATTCATGGCGCTTGATCATATGATAGGCGATTACCAGGATCGAATGAGCAACCGCAACAAGAGCACGCTTCTTGCCTCTTCTTCCAGCCAGGCGGTGATATTGAGCCGACAGGTAAGTGTTCTTAGTGCGGGAAGCTGCATGAGCTGCCTGGTTCAGGGCTACACCCAAAGGTTTATTCCCTTTGGTCGTTTTACCCGAACGCTTTTTCCCTGCACTTTCATTGTTGCCAGGAGCCACACCTGCCCAAGAAGCCAGGTGATTGGCGGTTGGAAAGCGGCTCATGTCAGTCCCAATCTCAGATACGATGATTTCGGCAGTCTCGCGAGCGACGCCTGGGATCGTATCCAGCAAGACCACCTCTTCTTCAAAAGGGCGACAATACTCTTCGATTTCCTGGTCAAAGCGAGCGATCGTTTCCTCCAGGCTGTCTATTTGGCTCAACAGTTCGGTCAGAACGAAGCGGTGATGAGGCTTCACTCGTCCTTCAAGCGCCTGGCTGAGTTCTGTGCGTTTGCTACGCAGACGTCCCTTCGAGAGTTCGGCCATCTGTTCAGGAGTGGCTGTCCCAGCAATGATGGCTTCCAGCATTGCCCGTCCAGATACGCCAAGAACATCCGAGGCTACACTGGACAACTTGATATTGGCGCTTTCCAGAACTTTCTGCACACGATTGACCAGCGTGGCTCTTTCTTTCACAAACGTGCTGCGAAAGCGGGTCAATTCGCGCAGTTCCCGCTGACCCAACGGTGGGATGAAACTGGCCCTAAGCAACCCATGCCGAAGCAGATCAGCGATCCATTCTGCATCACTGACATCCGTCTTGCGTCCCGGTACTTTGCTGATATGCTGTGCGTTGACCAAAATGACCTCGAAGTTGTTCTCCAGAATGTTGAAGATCGGCTTCCAATATTCTCCCGTACTTTCCATGGCTACGTGTGTGACACCACAGCTCATCAGCCAATCCGAAAGCGCCAACAAATCAGAGGTCATCGTCCCAAAAGAGCGAATTTCTTTGGGACGTCCCTCTACGATGATTGCCGCGACTACTACTTTCTTATGTACGTCCAGACCAGCACAATTTGTGTGTTTAACGTCCATCGATACCTCCCGGTTCGTTCTATACGGCTGACGTGGATACCCACTGGATCAGATTCTGATCTACGTGCTTCCTTCACAGGAGCGACAATTGGCGGTGCCTACAGGTATCCCGGTCTGACTAATTATCAGGCTCGTGGCACCAAGGAAAAACGACCTCTGTGTCAGCCGTTGAAACCGGTTATAGCACAATATTTTCATGCTTGGTAGTGAATGTTATTCATGAAGACTAATTACTAATTGCTTTTTTCTCACGGCTCCGGCGTGTGGGTCGGGTTTGACCCATGATTGCCATTCCCTGGTGTGGATTGACCCTGACCGTTCCCGGGGTTGCCATGACCAGGAACTTCAGTAGGTTGGTTCATTCCATTCCCCTTGCCTTTATCGTCCTTATTGGGTATGGCTGTATTGGAAGAGACTGCAGGAGTGGACTCGGATTGATCTGAAGTGGACGAGCGTTTGGGTCCTTGTCGTTCATGCAGCCTCTCATGGATTTGCAACCGGAAGGCATTGGGATCATTCTCTCCGAACGTGGAGAGCTTGACCTGTTCATCCAGCCTTTGCTGTAAGTGGAGGATCGCTGGTTCAGCTTGCGGTGGCAGAGTATTAATCAATTCCTCGATGGTCATCCCCTGACTTTCAGCCCGTCTTTTGATTTGCCCAAGTGCATGTTTCATTTGGGTATCATCCATTTGAGCAGCCAGCTCGAGTGCATTCTCCAATTCACGCTGGAAACGTTCAGACGTTTTATCGTTTAGCACCTTTCCTCCTGCCACCAGGCTTGAAATTTCATTCACCCTGCGATTGGTATAATCCAGGGTCAGATTCAGCTTGGCTTGAGGGGCAGAGGTCATGGAGAGGCGAACATCTTCACTCCAGGATTTAATAACGTATAGAGGATCACCAGGCAGACTGTTTTGAGAGGCATATACCGTGAAGCTGCTTCCAACAAGGATGAACAACGCAATTAGTGCAGCAAGGAATGGTTTTAGCAGGGGCATGGGGCGTTTCCCCCGCAGTGTATTTAACCTCAGGCGATTTACCCCTGGGTAAACCCCTCCAGTTTGCGGGACAAGACCCTGACGCAGGTTTTCACCCTGTAATAAAAATTTTGCCTTTTCCTCAGCGGCAATCTTTGGGTCTAAGGGTGGCTCAGAACGCAGTGGGGCAAGCGCCCGTTTCCCATATTTATCCAGTGCATCATCATCCCTGGTCATATATTAATATCCTCATTCCGGTACATGATCCGGTGCAATGCTTCAAGCGCACGGTGCTGTAAAGCTTTTATCGCACCAATCGGTTTGTTCAATGTCAGGGCGATGGATTCGTTCTCCCAATCTT
>JBGOXG010000128.1:0-6725 GCA_041479025.1 Anaerolineae bacterium | reverse complement strand
CGAGGGGAATCCGCTGGCTGAGAGATACCGTGCAGTTACACCGTTTGCCGCAATCATGAAATCTTCAATAATCTCCTTGGCGCGGTTCTTTTCCTCTAATTCGAATGCGCGGATTTGATCGCCATCGAATACAGGTTTGGCCTCAATGGTTTCCAGGCTAAGCGCCCCGTGGAGATGCCGTAAATTCTTCACACTTTGTGCTACCCGGTCCTGCATTTGCAGATTCTCAGCCAAGCCTTGCACGGTAGCAATCTCTTCGGGAATGTCGCCTTTCTTTTCCAGCCATGCGGCTACACTGTTATAGGCCAGTTTCGCATGATTACGCACCCAGGCTTTGTAGATATTTGATTCCTGAAGGGACCCGTTTGCGTCGACCACCATTTCTACAACAATGGCAAGACGATCCTCGTTGAAATTCAAAGATGTAATGTCGGTAGAAACTTTTTCCGGCAGCATCGGGAATATCTCGGCAGCGGTATAAACCGAGGTGGTGTTATGGCGCGCATGTTCGTCAATCGCTGAACCATTTTTAACGGACGAGTCCACATCTGCAATCGCGACTGCAATTTTCACTTTGCCAGCGAGCAAGGCTTCGGCAACGGTAAGCTGATCCAGGTCGCGCGAGTCATCGTTATCAATGGAAGCCCAGAGAAGGTTCCGCACGTCGCGAATCCCAAGAGGATCTTTGGCTGGCTCACCCTCTGTTTCTGCAGATACCTGAAGCCTTATAACCTGGGCGAGTGCTTCGGTGGAAAAATCAGGGAGCAGGCCTCGCTCTAGCATTACCCGATGGGCAATACTCTTTAAAATGGCACGATGGTTTTGATCATTTGCATTCATAAGATGTCCTGCTCATTTCGAAATTAACTTGGCCAGGCCAAAGGCCGCGGCCGCAGCGAGTCCGCCGATCAGCACGGTTTGAAGTGCACTGCGAAGGGGAGGCGCGCCAGTGAAACGACCTTTGACATACCCAAAGGTGAATAGTGCCACAAGCGTAAAAACGACTGAGAACATGAGGGCTGACCCCGCGTTTGAAATCAACATATAGGGGGCTAGCGGAATCAGCCCACCGGCGATGTAGGATAGACCAATGGTCAGAGCACTCGTCAATCCACGTTTGGGATCGGGTTTTTCGAGTCCCAACTCAAAGCGCATCATGAAATCAATCCATGCCTCCGGGCGCTGACTCAAAGCATTTGCGACAAGCGTACTCTGCTCTTTTTCGAGACCATAGGTTAATAGCAACTGTTCCACTTCCTCTGTTTCTTTGGCAGGGATTGTTTCCACCTCACGCCGTTCGGTCTCCCGTTCGCTGGCGTAGTGCTCGGCATCGCTTTTGGCTGCGAGATAGCCACCCAGCCCCATGGCAATTGATCCTGCTGCGATCTCAGCCAGCCCTCCGGTGATGACGATGGCAGTTGAGTTGGCGATCCCGGAGAGTCCAGCTGCGAGTGCAAACGGCACTGTCAGCCCATCAGACATTCCAATCACAATATCTCTAACGACTTCGGAACCCGTAAAATGTTGTTCGACATGTGGCGTTTGTGGCATCCCGTTCTCCATTTTCAACTATACAACGGTGTTGATGGTGCGTTTATTCCCATGCAATCGGCACCTCGCCAGAGGATGGTTTTAATGGCGGCTGAACTCACTCAAGGTACGCAAAAAGCTGATCACGTCGTCCCGGCCTAGCACACCTAGAATCTGATCACCCACCATGACGGGCAGCTGGTTGACCCCATCCCGGTCCATTTCTCCAAGAGCATCTACCAGCTCCGCCTCAGGCCGTATCCATTTCATTTTTGCAACCGGTATCATCACCTGGGCGGCTGTTATGTTTAACCAATCAGAAGGCGGAATGGCTTTGACATTGTGCAACGTCAGCAAGCCAGCGACCCTGTCATCCTGTTTGACCACTAAACTGCGGCGGCCACTACCCAGGATGTGCTCCCTCACCAGTTGCTCCAGGGAAGCGTCTGGACTCACTGAGTTATAGTCGCGGCGCATTGCGTCTGCCACATGATGGCCGGCTAACAGGTCATGGATAGTTTGCTGGCGGATCTGTGAGGATGCGGCAGTTTCCAGGAACCAACCGATAAAGGCAATCCATAAGCCATTGCCGAAATTGCCGCTGAACATCTGCCACACTCCCAGGATGATAAATAGATATGCAATAAATCGACCCAAATTGGCGGCGATTAGAGTGGCCCGGTTCAAACTATTTGTGATACCCCAGACAACGGCTCGAAAGACTCGACCGCCATCCAGCGGGAAACCCGGGATCAAATTAAAGAGAACCAAGGCCCCGTTTATATAAGCCAGGTACCTGGCAATAGCAAGCAGCGGGCCAAGTGCGCCAGCAAGGGGTTGCAGCAGGCTAAAGAGAATGGCCAAAGCAAAACTCGTAATAGGGCCGGCAATGGCTATCCAAAACTCCGAAATGGCACTGGGTGGTTCAGCTCCAATTTGAGCAACGCCGCCAAATATGAAGAGCGTGATGCTGCGTACTGGAATCTTGTAACGCATGGCCACCAACGAATGTCCCAGCTCATGCAGCAGTACACTGACAAACATTAAAATAACCGTCGCAGCGCCTACGATCCAATATTGAACCAAGGGCCAGTTTTTGAATTCAGCGGGATAGTAACCGGTGGCTAACGACCAGGTAAGCAATGCGAAAATCAAAAACCACGAATAATCTAATCCGATCGGGATTCCGAAAATACGCCCCAGGGAAATTGCGCTTCGGTTCATATTCTATATACCTCTCTTGGTACTTTTTTATCAGTATAATCAGCTGACATGCAGGGCAGCTACCTGGCGGAAATGAAAGCCGTAGATTGCGAATGTGATCGCCAAGGGGAACAGGCGTGGACGCCGGAACAGGGTCCAGAAAAAGAGCCGCCAGTATTGGACGCGTTCGACGCCGCGGATACCCAGTTGGTAAATGGACCGCCACAGGGCCAGGATATATTGCGGCTCCAGGTGGATCCTGATCTCGGGCGGTTGATACTCGCGAAGAAATGTCAAAACGCGCTCATAATAGAATTCTGGCGCATAGATTTGTTCAAGGATTTTACGGTAGCCTTCCCGCAGCGGTTCCAAACCCATCTTCGGGACGATGTTGGTCGAGCCATCCACGTTATCGCCTGAAAATTCCTTTACCAGGCGGCCCTCTTTTTGCATGCGCTCGTACAGGCGCGTTCCTATCGGGGCTTGCAGTAACCCGACCATGGCCGTCACAATGCCGCTCTTTTGAATGAAATCAATCTGCTGCTGGAAGATCGAGGGGGGATCATTATCGAACCCAACGATGAAACCACCCTGTACCTGGAGACCTGCACGCTGGAGTTGCTTGACGCTCTCCACCAGATCGCGGCCTTTGTTTTGGTTCTTGCTGCATTCGGCCAGGCTGTCTTCATTGGGCGTCTCGATTCCGACAAATACCGTGTCGAATCCGGCTTGTACCATAAGCCTGAGCAATACTGGGTCATCGGCCAGGTTAATAGATGCTTCCGTGCTGAACGGCATTCCGGTTTTACCCTTCCGCCATTCAATTAAGGCTGGCAGTACTTCGGACTTGATCTGCTTTTTATTTCCGATAAAGTTGTCGTCCACGAAAAAGATGCTTTTGCGCCAGCCCAGCGCGTAGAGGCTGTCCAACTCAGCAATGATCTGCGCAGCGGTCTTGGTACGCGGGCGATGTCCCAATAACGCTGTCACATTGCAAAAGTCGCAACTGAAGGGGCAGCCGCGAGAGAACTGGATGCTGACTGTGTCGTAATGTTTGAGATTTGCCATCTGCCAAAGCGGGACAGGGGTTTGGTGGATATCGGGGTATTCCGCCGAGGCATAGACGCGTCGCGCCCGACCCTGTTCCAGGTCGCGCAAGAACGGTGCAAGAGTCTCCTCAGCCTCGTTCAAGACAAAATGGTCCACATCCGGAAATTGCTCGTGTTCCATCGTGAAGAGCGGACCTCCTGCCACCACTTTCACACCGACTGTTTTGCAACGTTTGATGAGGGCTCGTACCGATTCGCGCTGCACAACCATGGCGCTGACGAAGACATAATCGGCCCATTCCAGGTCTTCTTCCGTGAGGCTGGTCACGTTGAGATCGACCAGCCGTTTTTCCCACTCAGAAGGCAACATAGCTGCAACGGTCAACAGACCCAGAGGAGGCGCACCGGCTTTCTTCCGGATGAACTTAAGCGCGTGTTTAAAACTCCAAAAGGTGTCCGGAAATTCCGGGTAGACAAGCAGGATACTTAACGGTATCTCCTTCATTCATGCTCCTTTAGAAAACCACCAAATTACAGTGCCAGAGTAAGACTCTCTCATCGGCGTGGCATTAATGTTTGGCCTGCCGCTTCTTGTTGTTGCTGTCTCTGCTGATAATAGGAGACACTTAAGTAAGCGCCAAAGAGAAAGATAAGGCCGCTCAAGTAGGCCCAAGTCAGGATCGCAATAATGGCTGCCACAGAACCATAGACCAGGTTAGAGACGGAGATGTAGGTAGAAACAAAGAACAAAAAGGCCTTTTTGGCAAGCTCCCAGAGCAGGCCGGCCCCAATCGCGCCGGGTAGAATCTCGCGCCAGGTAGAGGCTCCATGTGGGAGCAAGAGGTAGAGAACCATGAATAAGGCAACATCAATCAAGATAGTCACTACAAAACTGATACCGTCCTCGATCGGAACGATTTGTTCGGGCAACCAGGTGCGGAGGTTGGCAATCAGGCTGCCGGCAAACGAAGCCAGGAAGAGGGTTGGGCCAACGAAGCTCAGGACAAATAGGATGGCCAGGCCACGTCGCTTCCAAACAGGGCGACTTCGTTTATAGCTCCAAATTTTGCTCAGGGTTTGGTTAAGCGTGTAAAAAATTGTCGAGGCAGACCAGATCAGACCAACTAAAGCAACACTGGAAACTGGTCCGCGCGCCCGGATAATTTCGTCAATATTTTGGCCCAACAACTGGCCCAAGGCGGGTGCAATAAACTCTAGCTTTTGTACGATGAGTTGCTGGTTCATCAACGGGCCAAGGTTGAAGCTGGCAATGGAAATGCTCAAGAGTATGAGGGGAAATAGGGAGAAGAAGGCAAAGTAGGCAATCGCCGCGGCCGTAATCGCTGAGTCGGGCTTTAAGGCTTCCCTGGCTGCGCCCGCCAACATCCCTAACCAGCCGTGTGTACGCTCATTAAGCCTGTGCGCGCTGCGGACACCTTGTTGCCAAAGCTGTGCTATATCTCTAGTTCTTCTGGGTACGGTCATCGTCTGTTTCTTCAGGGTTTTGTGGATACAGGTGGCCCACCTTCAGCGGTGACAGGCTGGGGCGAGTGGAATGGCTCGGAAGGTTCAACCGGCAGAGCCGCTTGCAGAATGGGTTCGGCTTTCTCAATCAGACGGGTAAGCCGCTCCATGCTGCTGGTCACCAAGGGCAGATGCGGTTCATCCATTGCCCTTATGGTGTCCCACACACGTGCTTGCCGCTCTTTGAGGTCTGAAACCAGGGCCGCAGCCCCTGAAACTGTGCGACGGCTGACCAGGCGGCTCCACAGGATTTGGCATACAACTGATAATGGTGGCGCTACGATGATGCCGACAAGGCCAAAAGCGTCTGCCAGGGCAATGAGCAGAACTACGGTCAGAATGGGATTATCCCATCTGCGGTTGAAAAGCCGTGGTTTGACCCATACTCCCAAGGCAATCAAGACGACGAGCGCATAGAGAGCCGTGAACAGGCTAAGCTGCACACTAGTCAGCAGCCCCACCAAAAGCACTGGAATGACCGCCAAGGCTACCCCAACCACGGGTATCAGGCATGCCAGAGCGCCAGCCAGCGCCAAGAGCGCTGGGTATGGGGACCCGAGCAGCCAGTAACCCAGGCCTAACAGCAGCCCGGCCAGGAGGCTTTGGATTACCTCGCCGCGTATGTAAGCGCCGAGGTCAAGCTCGACTGTCCGCCAAATACCACGCACCTGTTTGCGCTGGCCAGATGGAAGCAACGAGAGCCAGAGTCGTTCAAAATGAATTTGATTGATGCTCCAATAAATGCTCAAGACCAGAATGACGAGTATGCCGCTCACGACGCCGCCAATGCCCTGCGTGAAGCCGAGTAAGACCGGCAGCACGAGCTGCCCCTGGTCGCCGGTAACTGCTTCGAAGAGCTTACTCGGCGGCGGCAGCCGCGCAACCAGCGCCTTTTGGAACGAGCTGCCCTCCAACCATATCGGCAGCCTCCACGTATCCTGTACCGATACACTTTGGGCTAAATGTTGAATCTCATTGATCGCGGTCTCACCGGTTTGGAAGAGTAAGAAGCCGAAACTGCCCAGGGCCACCAGGTACAATAGAATCCAAGCCACGCGCACCACGAAGCCTCGACCGACCAGGCGGTTAACCAACGGGCGCAGCGCTGCCGCGAGCGTCAGCGAGATCAACACGTAAACGAAGACAATATGAAACTGCCACAGCACCACCAGCGCCAGCAACGTGGTCATGACCGCTGCACCGAACCTTATTATTTGCTTCGTCATGGTGCACCTGAAGTACTGGCCTCGGTCAGCAGAGCATCGAGGTCGGTGGTAATGGTCTCGATCTCATCCATCACCTGATCAATCTGCTTGACCCTTCGGTCCGAACCCCCTTTCTTGAACCGCGCCTGCTTGCGCAGGTCTTGAGCCAGGTCTTGCGCTTCATAGCGCAGCCGGCTGGCATAATCACGGCCGG
>JBGOXG010000056.1:0-12280 GCA_041479025.1 Anaerolineae bacterium | reverse complement strand
GCCGCAAACATGAACCCGTTGCTCACAGACGAGGAGTTCAATTAGCGCCTGCGTAAGGCCCGGGCCTCCGATTCAACGACCGCGGTAGACAACGTCGACACTCACAGCCTTCTCTGGCGGCCCAACTCATGATTCTACGAGCATGGTGTGTTTAATAACGAGACGAATACTGTCCATATGCCTATTTTATATACTTGAAAAGAATTATAAATTAAAAAACCTGCCTTAGCTGAAAAGCTAAAGGCAAATTTTCTTGTCAAAAGCTCCTGGCCGAGGACTCGAACCTCGAACCTAGCGGTTAACAGCCGCCCGCTCTGCCGATTGAGCTAGCCAGGAAAGCAAGGCAGGATTATATGTAAAAGGGGCAGTCCTGTCAAGTAAACCGTGCGAAGCTTCAATTAAATCTAATAATGAATGGCACTCAGGCGGTTCAACTTGTCCCAACGGTGGGTGGCGATAATCTGGCGGACCGTTCCCGTCAGCCCGCGCACCACGAGCGAGTCTGTGCGGGCGCCATTGCCATAATACTTGACCCCGTCCAGCAGTTCGCCATCTGTGATCCCGGTGGCTGCAAAATAGACATCCTCCGATGAAACCAGGTCATCCATCTGGAGGACCTTATTGAAGTTGAATCCCATTCTCTGACCGCGACGGATCTCATCTTCATTCCGCGCGAACAATTTTCCCTGGATCTCGCCTCCCATCGCCCGCAACCCGCATGTAGCGATAACCCCTTCAGGAGTACCGCCGATCCCCATCAGGACATCAATGCCCGATTCCGGCCAGGCGGTCATCAAGGCCGCATTGATGTCACCATCCGGGATCAAGCGGATGCGCACACCCGCCCGGCGCATCTCCGCCACCATCTCATCGTGTCGGGGTCGGTCAAGAATGATGCAGGTCAGATCCTCAAGATCTTTGCCCTTCGCCTTTGCGACTGCCCGTAGGTTGTCGGTAATGGGCGCTTCGATATCGATCTTGCCCCTGGCTTCGGGACCCACCGCGATTTTGTTCATATAAAGGAATGGCCCCGGATTGAACATCGTCCCTCGTGGTGCGATGGCGACCGTCGTGATGGAATTGGAACGGCCTAAGGCGACCGGCCGTGTGCCGTCAATCGGGTCAACGGCGATATCCAGTTCGGGCGCAGTGGGCCCGGCTGAACCAACATGCTCGCCATTGTAAAGCATTGGCGCCTCATCTTTTTCTCCCTCACCGATGACAATGACCCCGTTAATGTCAATACTGTTCAACACCAATCGCATCGCATCCACAGCGGCTTTGTCAGCGGCATTCTTGTCACCGCGACCCATGAAACGCCCGGCTGCCAGCGCGGCAGCCTCCGTCACGCGGACGAGATCCAGCCCCAGGTTGCGGGTAGGCTCACTGCCAATGTGTTCATCGTGCAACATGAATTTTCTCCGAGGAAAAATAAGTGCGGCGCTTTGCGCGCCACTGCCATATTAGATTTAAATTATGAACCAGACGATGTAAAGGTACCCGACCGGTGCCGCCCAAAGCCATGAGTCAATTCGGTCGAATGCACCTCCATGACCCGGGATGAGGTTGCTGGAGTCCTTTATCCCTACCTGTCGTTTGATCATGCTCTCTCCCAGATCGCCAAGGGTGGGGACCGCACCCATCAGCAAACCGATAACCAGGCCATGGAGAAGCGCAACATGCAACAGACCCAGGCTGTTCAAGCCAAGCGCAACGATAACCCCGCCCATTCCGCCGCCGATGATGCTGGCAATATAGCCCTCCCATGATTTTTTGGGGCTGAGGCGCGGGGTCATCTTATGCTTTCCAAACCGCGAGCCAATGTAATAGGCAGCAGAATCTGAAATCCATAAGGGAACCATCACCAGGATAAACCAGCCCAGGCCTTCAGGCATGGAACGCAGATCATAAAAATATCCCCCGACCCAACCCAAATAAAGGATTGCTGCCAGGGTGACCGCGAAATCGGTTGCGGCTCTATCGCGACCGCGTTCATAGGTCACCAGGTAAACAGCCAACACTATGAGGGTGGATAAGGTTAAGACCGGTGTAACTATGGATGGAAAGTAGGCTCTCGCAATGAGAACCACCAGCGTCCCCCCCACCGTCAGCACATCAAACGGTTGAATATCTAAAGGGCGGAATAAGCGTCCAAACTCCCAAGCGGCGATGGCTGTCATAATTGCAAAAGGGATGAAAAAAAATATACCCCCAAGGTATATCGCCGGAATACCGATTGCCGCTAATACAACCGCAGCTAACTCACGATTGATTTTCATGAGTGGTTTCGTATTCCTTGGATTGAAGACCGCCGTAACGGCGGTCTCGCTGGCTGAAGGCTTCGAGCGCCTTTCGGTATTCTTCCTTCCCAAAATCAGGCCAGAAGGTAGGGGTGATGTACCACTCGGAATAAGCCGTCTGCCAGATCAGGAAATTGCTGATGCGTAATTCCCCTGAAGTGCGGATAATGAGGTCCGGGTCCGGGATTCCAGCAGTGAAGAGATACTGGCTGACCAGTTCCGGGGTCACATCTTCTGGCCGGATGCCATCTTTGAGCATATGCTGGATAGCGTAGACGATCTCATCTCGTCCGCCATAATTCCATGCCACGCACAATATCAACCGGTCATTGTGACGGGTAACATCCATTGCATCCAAAACCTTTTCTTGAAGATTGGGAGAAAGGCGTTCCAACCGGCCAATGTGTCGGATCTGGACCCCCTGCTTATCGAGTTCTGTCAATTCGCGGTCGATTACATCTTCAAGGATACGCAGCAACCCCTCGACTTCTTCGGAAGGGCGACCCCAATTCTCGGTGGAGAACGCATAGATGGTCAAATACTTGACCCCGAATTCCACCGAGGCTTCGATGATGCGCCGCAGATTTTCCGTGCCGGCTTTATGACCGGCAAGCCGCGGCAATCCGCGTTTGATCGCCCAGCGGCCGTTGCCATCCATAATGATGGCAACATGCCTGGGGACTTGTTGCAGATTGGGGCGACTTCCGGCTTTCTTTGCCATCAATCCCGCTAGACCTCCATGATTTCAGCTTCTTTGGCTTGCCCCGCCTTCTCGATTTCCTGCATCTGACGCTCAACGATCTTTTCGAGATCCTGTTCGCCGCGTTTGAGTTCGTCTACCGAGCACAGCTTCTCGTTCTCAGCGTCTTTCATATCCTTCATGGCATCGCGGCGCACATTTCGGACAGCAACGCGGCTCTCCTCGAGACGGTTATGGACATGCTTGACCAGCTCGCGGCGACGTTCTTCATTGAGGGGTGGCAGGGTCAGGCGGATTTGTTTACCGTCGTTATTAGGGGTCAGACCCAGGTCGGACGCCATGATCGCCTTCTCAATCGACTTCACTGAGGTCGGATCAAAAGGTTTGATCAACAACTGGCGCGGTTCAGGGACGCTGATGGCTGCCAGCTGCATAAGCGGTGTTTCAGCTCCATAATATTCCACATGTAGTTTTTCAACCAATGCGGGATTGGCGCGCCCCGTACGGATGCCGGCAAGGTCAACTTTCAATACCTCAATGGTATGATGCATGCGTGATTCAGCGTCTTTGAGAATCTCTTTAATCACGGTGACCTCCTTGGAAGTAACGACAGGTTATCACAAGGATACCCTAAAAATTCAAAATGCGCTACTTTGGAAAAAATTGACCACTTTGCAGCTCAAAAAAGGCGTTCCTCGAGCCAATGCTGCGCCGGTTGTTATCCGATTGGATTCAATCGCAACCTGATAAGCACCCGACTACCAAAGGATTGGTCTGATTCTAACAGCCGTTAGGTTGCAAAAACCCTCAAAGACTATCAATATCGATGAGGGTTTTTTTTGTTACATGAATTACACCATCTGACCTTAGCGACAGTCTATACCTTCACAAGGGTCCCGACTTTCTCGCCTTTCAAAGCCTGAAGCAGCGCATTGGGGTCCCAGAGATTCAAGACCAGGATCGGAACTTTATTCTCCATGCAGTGTGTGATAGCGGTACTGTCCATAAATGTGAGGCGGCGATTCAACACGTCGATGTAGCTCAACTCGTCGAGTTTCACCGCGCCGGGATTCTTCTTCGGGTCCGAGTCATAGACTCCATCCACCTTGGTGGCTTTGATTAACACCTCTGCGTCAATCTCAGTGGCGCGAAGGGCAGCTGCCGTGTCGGTGGAGAAGAATGGATTCCCCGTTCCCGCGCCGAAAATAACCACCCGTCCTTTTTCAAGATGGCGGATTGCGCGCCGGCGGATGTATGGCTCGGCAATAGTCCGCATTTCGATGGCGGATTGGACGCGCGTGTAGACGCCGATACGCTCGAGTGCATCCATCAGGGCCAGGGCATTCATCATCGTACCAAGCATGCCCATGTAGTCCGCGGTGGCGCGATCCATGCCATGGTCGAGCCCCTGTTTGCCGCGCCACAGGTTCCCTGCCCCGATGACAATCGCGACCTGCACGCCCAGTTGATAGATTTCCTGCACGCGGCGGGCTATGTTTTCAGCTTCATCAACGTTTATGCCGAAACCATTCTCACCGCCCAGAGCCTCACCACCAAATTTGAGCAAGATGCGTTTGTACAAAAGCTCAGGCATTTGTATTCCTTTCACTCTCAATCTTGGTCTGCGTTTCTGACAGAAATTGTACTCTAAACAGGGTACATAAAAGAGCCAGCCTTGCGGTTGGCTCTTTTATGAGTTATTCAGCGATACCTTCACCCAGTTCCCAACGCTGGAAGCGGCGAATAATGACATTTTCACCAGTGCTGGCGATGATCTGGTGCAGCAATTTCTCGACGGTGAGATTCTCATCCCGGATGTAGACCTGGCGCAGCAGGCAGGTCTCATCCTTGAATTTGTTGAGTCGGCCCTCAATAATTTTATCAGCGACGGACTCGGGCTTGCCTTCTTCGATGGCGCGCTTCTTGGCGATTTCAGATTCATGCGCGATCACATCAGCCGGAATTTCCGCGTCAGTGATGTAGTGGGGCGCAGAAGCGGCGATCTGCAGAGCAACTTCATGGGCGAAAGTGCGGAAAGCATCCGAGCGGGCAACGAAATCGGTTTCGCAGTTGACCTCCACCATGACGCCCACCCGGCCACCACCATGCGAGTAAAGTTCCACAACGCCATTCGATGCGGCGCGGTCAGCGCGCTTCGCGGCGATCGCCACGCCTTTTTCACGCAGCCAGTCGACGGCTTTCTGGAAGTCCCCATTGGATTCAGTCAGGGCTTTGCGGCAATCAAGCACACCGGCATTGGTTGCGGCGCGCAATTCTTTGATCATTTCAGTTGTGATTTCCATCGAGCAATTTCCTGTCCATTCAATTTTTCGTCTTTACTTTTTCTTATCAGTTTTAGGCTTCGGGGTGCGCTTGGCAGCCGCAGGTTTTTCCGCTGGCTTCTTGTCCGCCGCTTCCTTTTTGGGCTTTGCAGCGGTGCGTGTGCGCTTTTTCGGGGCAGCGGCTACACTTTCTTCAGGTGCTGCAACAACTTCTTGAGCAACTTCTGCCTTGGCAACAGGCTCAAAGGGTTCGGGGACAATTTCCGAAAGCGCCTCTGTCACATCGGCTGTCTCAACTTCGATCTCAGCTACAGTCTCAACTTCAGTTTTACCTTCAGCTTTAACTTCGGTTTCAACCTCGACCTCTACTTTAGGTCCCAGTTTTGCGAGGGTGGATTTGCCAAGCAGCGCTTCGTCACCCAGCTCTTCTTCCGTCTCCACGGCGGGACGAGCCTGCTTCTTTACCGAAGCAGCGGCGGGGGCGCCGGCCTCTGAAGCCAGTGCGACTTCCATCTCAGGCTCCTCGTCTTTGCGCATCGCCTTGCCTTCAAGCACAGCATCTGCCATCTTCCCGACCAGCAACTTAATGGCACGGATCGCATCGTCGTTCGAGGGGATGACAAAATCCACCCCGTCCGGGTTGCAGTTGGTATCCACCAGCGCAACGATGGGAATATTGAGGATGTTGCATTCATGCACGGCGGCATCTTCGCGGCCGACATCCACAATAAAGACCAAATCAGGCAGTCCCTTCATGGAGCGGACTCCATCCAGGCGGGTATTAAGACGGGTGATCTCGCGCTCGATGAGCAAGCCTTCCTTCTTGGTCAGGCGGTTGATCTCACCACTGTCGCGCAAATGCTCGAGTCGTTCCATCTCCACGATGCGGGCATGCATGGTATTCCAGTTGGTGAGCATGCCGCCCAACCAGCGTTCAGTTACATAGGGCATGCCTGCACGCATGGCTTCTTCGCGGATAGTTTCCTGCGCCTGGCGCTTGGTTCCGACAAACAGCACCACACCGCCATTGGCCACGTTGTCGCGAATTATGGAATATGCGTTATTGATGGATTTGACCGTTTGTTGCAAGTCAATAATATGAATGCCGTTACGCTCAGTGAAGATGAACGGTTTCATGCGGGGATCCCACTTGTTGGTGCGGTGACCAAAATGGACGCCGCTCTCCAAGAGGGCTTTCATAGATATAACAGCCATCATTTCTCCTTCTTGTCCGTCCTCCGGTGCGCAGCCTGTTGCTGGCGTGGGACGGAGTGGGTTTAGCGGGGATATTCGTTCAAATAACCCGCTCAGGGACGCTTGTTGCCCGTCCCGGGCAAGATGTTGCTCCCCTTTGAGAGCGGCGAATAGTATACCATTAATTCAGGCATCGAACGAAGAAATGGGGTATGGTATTTTTACCTCTTGTGACGGATATAATCAAAAAAAATTGGTGCATGTTCTCAACCATGTACAGGAAAATGAATGGACATCAACCTCTCCACTCCAGCCCTGCTTTTCCCAGCCATTTCATTGTTGCTCCTGGCTTTCGCCAATCACTTTCTCACGCTGTCAACCATCATCCGCAATATGCAGATCTTCGGCGTTGCCAGCCTGCTTTTTTGCGTCTTCAGTATGTTTGCACTGTTCGCCGGGTGGATCGTCCTCGGTCAATGGTTATTCGCTGCAGCCCTGATCTTAATAATGATCTCGCTTTGATCATCAGCTGTAAAAAACAGGGCGCAGACCATTAATCTGCGCCCTGTTTTTTCTGACAGCCAAATTCAATTTAAACGGCTACCTGCCCGTACATTTGCTGCTTGATATCAATCACATCTCTGCGCAACCCGGAATCGGTTTCGATCTTATTCGCAATCTGCTGGATGGCATACATGACCGTTGTGTGGTCGCGCCCGCCAAGCACTTCACCGATCTGCGGGAGCGATACGTTCACCTCGCGCCGCAGCAGGTACATCGCCACCTGGCGGGGCAGGGCGATCTGCCGCGAGCGGTCGCGCCCGGTCAATTGTTCCACTGTTACCTTGAACTTGTTCGCCACCAGAGCCACCACCTGGTCAGGTGTCAGGTCACGACGCTGAGGCAGCAGATCTGCCAGCGCCACTTCGGCCAGTTGAGGCGTCAGGGGTGAGCCGCTCAGGTCGGCGAATGCCACAATGCGGTTAAGCGCACCTTCCAGTTCGCGAATATTCGACTGCACGCGGCGTGCGATCGTGTCCAGGATCTCGTCGGGTACGGAACGCCCGGTTCGCTCTGCCTTGGAGCGCAGGATTGCCAGGCGGGTCTCAAGGTCGGGCGGTTGGATGTCCGCTGCCAGCCCCCACTCAAATCGTGAGCGCAGGCGCTCTTCAAGCGTGACCATCGCCTTGGGCGGGCGATCAGAGGAAACAATGATCTGCTTGTCCTGCCCGTGCAGGGTGTTGAACGTGTGAAAGAACTCCTCCTGGGTACTTTCCTTGCCCGCGATGAACTGGATGTCATCCACCAGCAGCACATCCGCCGAGCGATATTTCTCGCGAAACGCCTGGGTGGTGTGCGTTCGGATGGAATTAATCATGTCATTGGTGAATTCTTCAGACGAGACATACAGCACATTTAAACCACGCTCATGGCAGGCATACCCAATGGCATGCAGCAGGTGAGTCTTGCCCAGCCCCACCCCACCATACAGGAAGAGCGGGTTGTAGGAATGAGCCGGATTTTCAGAAACGGAAAGCGCTGCCGCATGGGCGAGTCGATTGTTTGAGCCAACCACAAAATTATCGAATGTATAGCGGGGATTGAGAGCCGGGTGGCGTTCCCTTGAAATAGGAGCCATAGGCGGGGAATCAATTTCGAAGTCCGATAATTCCTGGGGATGCTCTTCGCTTAATTCATTTTGGTCTGCCCCCGAGCTGACAACAAACCTCACATCCACAGAGCGGTTCATTACCCCCACCAGCAGGCGGTTGACCGTGCTGGCGAGGCGCGACTCGAGCCAGTCGCGGGCATAGGCATTATTAACGCCGATGGTGAGGATGCCATCGTCATAGGAAAGGACACAGGTGTCACGCACCCAGGTATCAAAGGAGGCTTTGGGCATCTCCGTTTGAAGCTGTCCGAGGACCGATTGCCAGGCTTGCTCTGCTTTCATGAGGCGGCTCCGAAAACCCCCGAATATTATCGAACTTTGGGGGGTGGTTGGAATGTAAAAATCTAACCTCGTCGCTCTCGCAACGAGTTTGAAAGATGGCCATAAAATCAAGATGTAACTCTGGGACTGATTAACCCAGAAAGGGGTTCCATCAAGAATGGGATTGATGACCCATCCGTTACTTACATGTCTATTCTAATCAATACCAGTCAAGTTTGCCACACGATAAACCTACGCTAACTTAAAAACATCACACTTTTTAAGACAACGAAATGTTAAAGAACGTTTTGGATGAGCAGGCTCATTCTAGAACGGGCGTTTCAGCCACTTTCACCAAAAGGGAGAAATCACCCCCCATATATGGTGTCTCTAAGCCAATTAAAGGCAAATATCGCATATCTACCTTAAAAAGTCCTCAGGGAAAATTAATCTATGCAAGCATGTGTGAAACGCGGACTCTGGTGACTCGCGGAACGAATTTATCAGGAAAAACTGAGGATTCACAAATATGTTGAAATATGAACGCAGGCTTCTGGATTCTCATGGTCGTTTGCCTTACTAACCCAGGCAAGCGATCACCAGGATCCCAATAAAAATGATCGCTGACCCGAACAAACGCCAGCCACCCATCTTCTCACCAAGGAATCGCCAGCCGGCAAATGCACCCAACACCACACTGACTTCGCGGATGGCACCTGAATAACTGATAGGCGCGATCGCATAGGCTGCCAGCGCGAGGAGATAAGCACAGACCGTCAAAAGACCGATCGCAATCAAACGCGTTCTATTGATGTTCCAAACAGAGGTGAGCCTCTGCCAGCCATAACGCTTCGAAATCAGAGGCGATGTGAATACGGGCGCAAAGAAGAATACCAGCACGGCATAGGGAAGTGCAGAGGTCTGCTTGACAGCCGCGCCGTCAATCGTTGTGTAAACTGAGATAAGCAGCGCTATGGTCAGCGACAGCAGGATGCCCTTCATGTGTGGCTTCTCATGCTTTAGAAAAAGACCGCTGCCTCCGACGATCAATAGTCCAAAGATAATAATGCTCAACCCGGCTACCCCACCGGGAGACAGCACCTCGTTTAAAAACAAAACAGACCATAACGCAATAAAAGCAGGCGCTGTCCCACGAGCCAGAGGGTAGACCAGCGAAAAGTCAGAATCATTGTAAGCTGCTGAGAGCAGGGCATAGTAAACCACTTCGACACACACGCTGGCGAATAGTAAAATCCAAGTTTCACGGGCAGGGAGGCCGGTGAACAACAGCACTGGCAGGAAAATACATGACCCCACCAGCACGGACCACCAGGTGGCCATGTATTTTTCGTTCGTTTGTTTAAGTAACAAATTCCAGGTGGTGTGAAGAACGGCCGACAAGAGGAGCAGTACGATAGCGAAGGCTGGCATGTGAATGGAGATTCTAACCGCAAAGTCTTTTAAAAACAAAAACGGCTTGATGCCGCTTGTTCACCTATACCCGATGATTATTTCCCCAACCTAGGCACCCAGGCCAGGATGCTTGTCCCTTCCCCGATAGCCGATGAAATTTCCACGTCACCGCCCACATTATGGGTACGCGTATGAATATTGGAGAGTCCGTGACCCAGCGTCATGGACATCTTTTCGGTGTCGAAGCCTCTGCCATCATCACGGACTTCCATCAGCACCCGGTCGTCCGTTTTCCAGATGAATATCTCAACTTTCCTAGCCCCCGCATGTTTGGCAATATTCGCCAGAGATTCCTGGCAGATATGGAATAGCGCCAGTGCCTGGTCCTGCTGCAAGTCATTCAGATCATCAGCAGTGCCGCTCAGGATGGCTTCGCTGAGCGTGTTGGCGCGGTACTCCGTCACCAGGCGTTTGAGCCCCATCATCAGGTTCTCGTTGCCCAATTGGCGCGGACGGAGGTCGAGAATGTATGAGCGGATATCGCGGATGGTTTCATTCAGGTCTTTGATGGCCTGCTGGATGCGTACCTGGGCATGTTTGGGATCTTCTTCGGCGAGCAGTTTGGCGTGCTCAAGCACCAGCCCGACCCCATAGATGGATTGGATGATGCCGTCATGAAGATCCATGCCGATGCGCTCGCGTTCTTCGAGCACGGCGAGGCGACGGGCATTGTTATGCAGGCGGGCATTTTCAATGGCCAGACCTGCCCACCCGCCGACCGCAGTCAGGAGTTGGACTTCGTGCTCATCGAGCGGGGTCAGGCTGCGGGTCGCAGCACTAAGAACCCCTACCACGTTGCCCGCACTGGTCAGGGGAAAACAAGCGAGCTGGCGGAATCCAGCCTTCGCCACCGCATCCCGTAAAAAGCGTTTATCGCCCGCCAGGTCATGCGAGACGATGGCTTCGCCATTCTGCGCCACTAACCCAATGATCCCCTCACCCATATTGAAGTGATTGCGCGTCCAGAAGGCTTCGGCTGATTCGCCGCGATGCAGCACCAACCGCAGGGATTTCTTGTCATCTTCCAACAGGAAAATCTCACCTGCTTCCACCTTCAGGTAGCCCATGACGAGCGCCAGCGTTTTGGTCAGGATATTGTCCAGGTCGAGCGAGGCGGTCAGCACTTCGGCGATGTTATTGAGCAGGATAAGGTCTTCGTTGCGGCGTGTCAGGGCGCGGTCATGCTCGCGCAGGTCATCGTACAACCTGGCATTTTGAATGGCAACCGCAGCATAGGTACCAAGCATCTCGATGATGCCTTCATCGTCCTGAGTAAACTCCGCTGCGCCAATTTTGTCAGTGAGATAGATTTGACCCAGGGGTTTATCGCCCGCCCGGATCGGCACGCCCAGGAACGAATGCATGCGCGGATGGCGGGCAGGGAAACCGACCGCGCGGGGATGTTCGCTGATTTCAGGCACACGGATCGGGAACTCGGCATCAATCACCGCGCCGATTAAACCCCCTCCCTCCGGCGGGTGAGGCATCTGCCGGATTTGCTCGGGAGTCATCCCAACATGAATAAACCGTGTGAGTTTGCCGTCCTCATCCAGAACCCCCAGGGCGGCGTAACGGGCATTGACCTGCTCCAGCGCGACGGTCGCGATGCGCTCCAACAGGGTATCCAGCGAAACATCCTTGACAAGCTCCAGGCTGGCACGGTGAACCGCTACCAGTCGCTCCTCCAGCTGTTGTCGCGTCAAAAGCATTCTGACACCTCCGGATTGATTTTACTGTGAGAGTCCAAATCAGACAAGTTGATAGGTTTTGCCAGAAGGGAACGATAAAATAATGCGGGATAACCATTCGGTTTTCCGGTGCCCCAATCCGTTTTGGTAAATTCAGGAGTGAGAAGACCCATGACATCATCCCGTATCCCGGGTTTTTATAATAAATCCCTGAGCGAGCGCCTTGCGGACCTCGCCAACGCCAGCGGCTTGAGTCCCGAGGAGTTGGCGGTATTCCAGTCCCAAGGCGGGCTCTCCCCCGAAGCCGCCGATCACATGGTTGAAAACGTCATCGGCACACATGCCCTGCCGCTTGGGATCGGGCTCAACTTCCAGGTAAACGGGAAAGACGTGCTCGTGCCTATGGCCATCGAGGAACCTTCTGTGGTGGCGGGTGCCTCCTTTATGGCAAAACTCGTCCGGGCAGGCGGTGGATTCCAGGCGACGACCACAGCCCCCTTGATGATCGGGCAAATGCAGGTCATTGAAGTTCCGAACCTGCATGAAGCCAGATTGAAGCTTTATGAACACAAATCCGAGTTGCTGGCTGAGGCCGACGAGATCGATCCGGTACTCAAGAAATTCGGCGGCGGTGCGCGCGATTTGGAAGTCCGCATCATTGACGACTCCCCCATCGGCAGTTTCCTCGTCGTCCATCTGATCTACGACGT
>JBGOXG010000029.1:0-18149 GCA_041479025.1 Anaerolineae bacterium | reverse complement strand
GCCGCCGTCTTCGATGGCCATGGACGAGTTCACATCCTCGCCGGCGTAGGGAGTGATGGCATAGTTGTAGAAATTCAAAGGCGCGGCGGTGCTTTCAGCGTATTCAGTGCGGACAACGGTTGTTCCCTGCGGGTCAATCACTTCGGTCAACTCGTGCTGGGAACCATAGATATATTGCCATGTACCTCCCATGACATCCGTTGTCGTAATTAGATTGCCTGATGCATCATATCCAAAGGAGACAGCGCGGGCAGCATGATCGGTTACAGTAACGAGCCGCTCCTGAGCGTCATAACCGAAGGTCAGGTAACGCGTTCCCCCATCGGCGCTCACCTGAGCCAGGCGGCCGCCAGCATCATAAGAATAACTGAATGAATGCCCTTGCGGGTCTGTCAAGGAGAGCAACTTTCCGGTTGCGTTGAATAGATAGGTGCTTTGTGCTTCGGTTTGCAGCGTGTAGGTGACTGGCGGACCCGGGTTGCGAACCAGGCTGCCGCTCACGCCGGGTGCTGGGCTGTAGCGGCCATCACCATAAACATAGAATCGATAAAGATTGGCGGAATGTGCTTTGAACAACACGAACCCCGCCTTGCCTCCCGGATCGGTGGGGAAGATCAGGCGTGTGTCAAGATTGTGTGTCCAGCCATAGCCTAAGGGCGAGGTGTAACGGTCAGTGGTTTTCGAGGAGTACGAACGCTGGAACGCAAGTTGTCCCGCGGCAGTTTGAATGGCGAGATCTTCGACAGGGTAATCCATTCCCCCTGTCCGTGTATTGATGGGGTGTCCAATTCCTCCCTGCGTTCCTGGCAGGCTAGTTATAGGGCAATCGCCCTCGCAAGATAAGGAGTAAACAGATTGGTCTGGAACAACTTGTGGGGGAAGGCTTGGGTCAAGAGAGGCCTCCATATCCCAGCTTTGGATCAAAGTGTCACCTGTGCCAATGCCGCTGATACCCCGGTAAAAGTAAAAATGAGAAACCTCATTTGGATTAGTGGAAATCAGTGAAGCGCGCAATACGCCAGAGGCCTCTATTGTGCAAGATCCTGCTTTACCGGAGCCACATGGGACGTTTGAGACCGCGCCTTCGGCTACTCCAGCATTGGTTTCCACCCGTGTAGCAACAAATACCGTGCGGTCGTATGGGCTTGTCCAGTCGTAGGTAACTTTCGTCCGGTAGTAAATATCACGCGATGAACAACCCCAGCCAGTGCAGAGTATTTTCATGTAACTATACTGCGATAATGCCGGTCCGGTTGTGTAGGAAACACTGCCCTTCCACACAGGACCTATCTCGTTGCTTGGGCAGGGAAATGCGCTGAGGGGTCGCTGTACACACTGCAAATCAGCGCCGTAATCGATGAGAAGTGCGGACGAGTCACCTGCAGAATCGGCAGGCAGGCTATTCTGAACCAGCGTTCGCGGGGAAGGTTGTGTATATTCGACCCTCGCATCTCTATTCGAGGAAATTATGTTGGCGTCTGATTGATTTTCATCAATGGTGTGATTTCCTCCATCCGCCGAGGCGGTTCGCGTGCCAAACGCGGAGAATAATAAAATGATTACGATGAGAGCGTTGAGACTCTTTGCCATGCCAGCCAGCCAGGCCTGCTTTTTCCCCGCGGTGTGGAATGCGTTCATGTTGCCCTCCCAATTGACGTCATGATTGCTTCATAAGGATATGCAGCTGAATTAAGAAGATGACTCGCAAATAAAAAGACAGTTGCCAATGGATCAACAACTGCCTTTCAGTAACATGAATTATAACTCCCTGGACAGGAGTGAGCTTAGGTTGTAAGCTTCTGTGAGGCGAGAGCCCTCCCCCGAGAGAGTCCCATGTAATGAATCCTGAGATGATGAGGATTAGAAGTTGTCTAGATTATACAGACCCTCAGGGTACAAGGGTGGCCTCAAGCTCTGATTATCATTTCCGTATCACCACGGAAATGATCAAGATTGGTACAACAAATCATCTTAACCGTTCCATTAATATTCACGATTGGGGATTTGGTGTGTTTCACGATGCCGATAGCATCCAGTCCTGGTAACGAGGCCGTATAAAGATGCCAATGAAGTCGTCGCCCACCTGTCCAGTTTGATGGGCGCTAAGGCAGAGATAACTCTTGAAATCGACATTGAAGCCCAAATGACATTTCTGAAGACGAGGTATGGATCGTCAGTGAGAACTGCAATACTCTGAAGTTAAAGGGACATGGATTTGAAGAGGGATAAACAGTAGTTATAAATTAACATACTGCCTATAACAACAGCCCAGCCATATTCGATAGGGCTGTAGTGTATATTGAGTTTAGGATTTTGGCATATGTAGGATAGTGCCAAGCTTTATGTTTTGCCGTAGTAGGCCAGTGCCACACTTTATGTGTGCCATTGCCAAACTTTCCGAACGTATTGCCAAACTTTACGAGATCCTACAACATGAAAGCCCGATCCGCGGAGGTTATTTGTTGACTTCCCCCCCGCATGAACCGTATAATGTCATAAATGAACCACTATGACCTGTGTCTGACGTGGTACTGGGAATACGATGTGGATTTCGTGCGGATGGTGGAATCAGCCTGCGCGATACGTGGGGTATCCTTGTGGCAGGTCACGCCGGATAATCTTTTAAATACCATTAGGTTATTGCAATCCCAAGAATTAATACCAGGGATATTGTTTGACCGCGGGAACGACGATTTGCGTTTCGACCCCATCAGAAAGTGGGCACAAGATAACGGAATATACTACATCAACCCGCCGGAAGTTGCATTCAAAGCCGAACAGAAAGATCAATTTCATCATGTCCTGGTGGAAAATGACATCAATGTCCCGAAAACCATCGTCCTGCCATCCTTTCTTGACCAACATCTGCTCGAACCCGTGGACTTGAATCCGCTTGGTGTACCTTTTGTAGCCAAACCGGCTTACGCCGGGGGCGGAGCCGGTGTTGCACTCAATTTATCCAGTTGGGAACAGGTGCTCGAAGCGCGCATCCACGTTCCCAATCAACGCTATTTGCTGCAATCCCATGTCCAGACACGGATGATTGACGGGCGACAGACCTGGTTCCGCGTGTATTATTGCGACGGGAGGATCTATCCCTGCTGGTGGGAGACAGACACCCACATCGCTACACCTGTCACAGCTTATGAAGAAGCCCGGCACAGTTTGGGCAAGATACGGGATATCACTCGCCTGATAGCCCGCTTGAGCGGGTTGGATATTTTTTCGACTGAGATTGCGGTCACGCCCGAGGGTGATTTCGTCGCGGTGGATTACGTCAACGACAGCATTGACCTGCGTGCCCAGTCCAAAGCAGGGGATGGTGTACCGGATCTCGTCTTGTGGTTCATCGCATATGCGCTGGTAGGGCTGGTCGAGCACCGAAGAAAATCTGTAAAGAAAACCTATTCACCTGACAATATTTGAATAAATCACGAAAATAGTGGTATTTTTCATGGTGAGTGTTTGGCGCTTCAGATACGAATGAAAATTCCATAGGGCTGATTTTCGGTAGTCTTTAGATAAAAACTTCCCGCCTTGGAGAAATCTCCGGACGGGAAGCTGTTTTTCGATAGAATGTTTTACGGGGTTAGTCGTCCTGTTGAATCTTCGCCGCGCGCAAAGTATTGTTCATCAACATGGCAATCGTCATCGGGCCAACACCGCCCGGGACGGGGGTGATGAATCCAGCGACTTCCTTGGCTTCGTCAAAGCATACATCGCCGACAAGACGATAACCACTCTTCTTGGTGGCATCCGGTTTGGAGTTGATACCCACATCTATCACCGCTGCTCCGGGCTTAATCCAGTCACCGCGCACCATTTCCATTTTTCCAATGGCAGCGATCAAGATATCTGCCTGGCGGACGACACTGGGCAGGTCCCGTGTGCGCGAATGGCATACCGTCACCGTGGCGTTCTTGCCAATCAGCAATAACGCGGCAGGCATGCCGACGATATTGGAACGTCCAAGTACCACGGCATTTGCACCCTCGATCTTCACGCCCGCCTGTTCGAGCAAATAAATGCATCCGTAGGGTGTGCACGGGACGAACAGGGGTTCGCGGCCCTTTTGAGCAAGGCGGCCGATGTTGATGGGTGAGAATCCATCCACATCTTTTTCGATGCTGATGAGTTGCAGCACACGCTCCTCATTCAAGTGCGAGGGCAGCGGTAATTGCACCAGAATGCCATTGACCTTCTTGTTCGCATTAAGCTTCTTGATCAGTTTTTCCAGTTCTTCCTGGGTAATCTCTGCAGGCAGATGATGGCTGATGGAACCCATCCCCAGTTCCTGGCAAGCCTTCTGCTTGGAGGCAACATAAGTTGCCGAGTCCATACGCTCACCGACCAGCACGGTAGCCAGGGTCGGTTTGGGTTTGCCGGCGGCGGTACGCTTGGCCACCTCTGCGGCCACATTATCGCGTACCTGCTGGGCGATTAATTTTCCGTCAATAATTTGAGCTGTCATAGTGTCTCTCCTGTTTGGAATGTGAAGAAATGCGCAAACTCATTATACAACTGCCGGTAATTTCCCCAAAGTGACAAAAATCCCATCTTCAAATGTATTGAAATGCCCGAACGGTCCCCACCTTCCCTTGCTGGCGGAAGGCTGAAATGACCAAACGCAATTTTTTATTCGGAAGAATTTGCGAGAACGGCGCGATTATCCTCCGCCAACTACCAGGACTGCCTCACCGTTGAACCTGCTGGCCTTCAAGTCGCTCAAGGCAAGATTCACATCTTTGAGCGGATAGGAACATACAGTCGATCTGATCCCTGCCTTCACCGCCAGGTTTAGAAAGTCCACACCATCCTGATATGTGGCATTTGCCACCGAGCGCAACGTCCGCTCCCCGTAAACCACCTGATACGGGAACGACGGGATGTCGCTCATGTGGATGGCGTTAATGGCGACCGTTCCGCCCGGGCGGATTTTTTCAAGCGCGATGGGAACGAGTTCGCCAACCGGGGCAAATATCACTGCCCGGTCCAGGGCGTGGACTCCGCCCGAACTTGCCTCCCCCGCCCAGGCAGCACCCAATTCAAGCGCATGTTTCTGATGCAGTTTGGAACGGGTGAAGACAGATACAGTACAACCCCAGTATTGAGCGACTTGAATGGCAAGGTGTGCGCTCGCTCCAAATCCGAATAAACCGACCTGCTCCCCTGGCTGGATTTCGGCTTTTCGCAGAGAGCGATAACCGATGATCCCTGCGCACAACAGGGGCGCGGCTTGCTCATCGCTGAGCTGCTCGGAAAGCGGCAATACAAAACGCGCATCAGCCAACATGTATTCCGCAAAACCACCATCGACATGGAAACCGGTGAACTTTGCAGATTGGCACAGGTTTTCTTCACCGCGCCTGCAAAACTCACAATCGCCGCAGGTGGAGTATAACCATGGAACACCAACCCTCTGGCCCACTGCAAGAACCGGTGAACCCTCTCGCTTATCACTTGGCGGTTCACCCATTGCATCGATTACACCCACCACCTGATGGCCCGGTGTGACAGGGAAATGTGGCGGGTAAATATCACCCTCCACCAGATGCAGATCCGTATGGCATACACCACACATGGAAATTTTTATCCGTACCTGAGCATGTCCCGGCTGTGGGATCGGTAAATCATCAAAAATGAGAGGTCTGGTTTCTATGGAAGCGGGCGATAAGAGGCGGCAGATCTGCATATCCTAATTTTATTACACATATTTTAGATAACCCGGTTCTCTTTGGCACTAATCGCGATAATGACTATAATTCTTTCAATGAAAAGATCATCCGTATTGCTCTTCTGGATTTTAATCCTTGCATTGATACTGCGATTTGTTCTGATCATTTCTATTCAGGGGCATCTGGAAAGGGCTTTTGAACCGGATACACCCACTTACATTGGACCTGCTCTTAAACTCTTACACGGTGAAGGTTTTATCGAAGACCCTCATCGAACACCGTTATACCCGCTTTTCATCGCATTCTTTTACTGGCTATTTGGAGAACAACCCCTAGCCATCATCCTTGCACAAATCATCCTGAGTGTGTTAACGGTCTTCATGACATACTTGATTGGGAAGAACCTGTTGTCTGAAACCGTCGGTCTTTTAGCAGCTTTTTTAATGGCTGTAAGTATCGAATCCATAACGCATGCCTTTTTCTTATTGACCGAGACTCTGTTCACTTTATTATTCCTCGGTTCTATTTTGGCTTATATAATTTTTAGTCAATCCCGGAAACGAATTTGGATTCTCATTTCCGGCGTTCTTATGGGGCTGACCATCCTGTGCAGACCCATTGCGACATACTTCCCGTATGTCTTTCTCATCCTTGTTTTATTCGACCAGGCAAAGGACGTGTATGAAAGGTTAATCAAGGTCGTCTTATATACCTTGTCATTATTAGCGGTTATCGTTCCATGGATGCTTTGGAACTATTCTTCGATAGGAATAGCTACCATATCCACCATATCTGAATACAACCTTTTATTTTATAACGCAGCTTCCTTACAAGCAAACCAATTGGGATTGAACGAAGAGCAAGTACGCGACAATCTCCGCGACCAGGTTGAACAGACTCTACAAGAACGCAATCTTACCGATACGCCAAATAATAGAAGTATCATTTACCGTGAACTCGCACGGGGTATCATTTCCAGTGACCCCCTGCGATATGTTTATTTGCACCTTAAGAACGATATCAATAATTTACTGCCTGGGGTTACTGACCTGACAGAAATTCTGGGTATCACGGTAGGCGGAAAAGGTACACTCGCCATATTAAACAAAGATGGTCTAATTGCCGCAATACGGTATTATTTTGAAGACAAAATATGGCTGATTGGGATATTTGCCCCAGCAATTGTCCTGCTCATCCTGATCTATTTGACCGATCTGCTCGGTATCGGCATATTAGTAAAAGAAAAAAAATGGTTTGCTTTATTGATATTATCCCTTCCGCTTTTGTATTTAATGCTCATCCCCGGGGCGTCGTCTAATCAGCGTTTCAGGGTACCCGCCATGCCTTACATCAGTCTTCTTGCAGCGCAAGGGTCGATTTTCTTCTGGGGCTTCGCGAATTTGATATTATCAAAGAGGAAGGCATTGGCAAGTCTGCAACAAAATAGAGGATGACCTATAAGTCTTCAGAATCTGGACTTTACACAATCTCCCCGGCCATCCCATCCCATGAGAGTTCTAGCAACTTCACATTATTCAATTGATTCCAGCGCGGTTCGGGGGCATTGGCAGCCACGCGGATATAATTCTCCGTCAATCCTTCCAATCTCCAACCGGAATCCGATACCTGCGTGATGGATTCCCACAGTATCGGCAAGGTTTGACCGATAAACTTTCGACGATAGGAATCCCCCATTTCGGAAAAAGCATCACGCAAAATATGGTTGCGCTGCTTTCGGATTTCATGAGGCACCTGATTTTTCATTCGCGCGGCTGGCGTACCGGGACGGGCAGAGTAGGTGAAGACGTGTCCACCCGCGAAATCCACTTCACGGATGAAATCAAGCGATTCAGTAAACTCTGACTCCGTCTCACCCGGGAACCCGGTCATCACATCAGTAGTTATCGCAACGGCAGGGATGATCCTCCGGGCAGCAGCAACTAGATCACGAAAGGAGTCGGGGGTGGTCTTGCGCAGCATGCGCTTCAGGGTGGATGCACTCCCAGATTGGAGCGGCAGGTGCAGGTGGGGACAGAGACGCGCGTCAGACCAAAGAGAGAAGAAATTCTCGTCGAGGTCCCATGGCTCGAGAGAAGAAAGCCGCAATCGGGGTGTCTCGGTCTCAATTAAAATCCTTTTCAGCAGATCGCTCAAGCGGGCTCCAAAATCCAATCCCCACGCTCCAAGGTGGACACCGGTCAGCACAATTTCCTGTGTGCCCCCCTCAAGCGCTGAATGGATATCCCTCAGCACATCAACAGCAGTATGCGATCGGCTCTCACCGCGTGCGAGGGTCGTAATGCAAAAGGTGCATTGGTTGTCGCAGCCATCCTGGGCTTTTATGTAGGCACGCGTGCGATGGCGCAGGCCAGGCAGAGGTGTACGAGCTATGGGTTCTATATCAAATGAATGTTCAGGGAGTTGAAGCAGATCAGCGACCAGGAAATCCTTGCGTTCATTGGGAACCACGCGAATGACACGAGGCAGTTCCGCAGCCTGGACGGGCTGAAGGGTAGACCAGCAACCGGTCACAACGATATCATTCTCGCCTGCTCGCGCTGCCCGTCGGATCTTCTGGCGCGAATCGGACGCAGCCTGGCTGGTAACGGTGCAGGTGTTGACGATGACCAAATCTGCATCACCAGCCTGAGCGACGACTGTGTGCCCGTCTGCGCGGAACTGACTCGCCATTTGTTCAATTTCCGCCTGATTAAGGCGGCAACCGACCACATCGAGAAAAATCTTCATCGCTCAAATCATCCAACGACTCAGATCATCACACCATTAGAAACTAAGGTTTTACCACCACAAAATTATCAAAGATCACATCCACACCTGGCTCGTCAAACGTCCCGGCCAGGATACCGACATCTCCGGAAGAGAAATCGCTGTCGTTCGCCTGGGCAACCTGCCGCCCATTGACAAAAAATGTCAGTGCATCGCCAACGCAATCCGCTCGCAGATGATTTAGCCCGGAACCTGCCAGGATGGCAACGGATGGCAGCATCTCGTCCATGCCGATCAAGGATAACTGATCATCCTTAACCTTACCCAATCCGTAATAACCGTCGCTGCTGATAATAAAGAAATAAAAATTCTTTTCGTCTTGATAGCGACACATCAAACCAAAACGGTTGAATTCGGGTCCAGACTGTTTGACCGCATCCACTTCGATACGGGTGTCTTCGAATGCCAGATCTGGATGGCTCCAGTAATCGAAATTGGATTCGTTCACCAGAATGCGGAACTTGCCATCTGAATAATCGGCAATCCCACCGTTAGGCAAGTCCGTGCCGCGCATCCAACCTGAATAGGGTTTTGAAAAATCATCCCGAAAAATGGCATCTCCGGAACTGCTCAGGCGGTCCGTCAACTGAGTGGCAAGCTGACAGGCAATCGCCGGGAAGATCAGGATCACGATTACAAGCAGTAGACGGTATTGTTTCATAACTTTACTCCCTTGCTCTTCAGTGCGGGTAAGAAATTTTCCTCGCCTGAGAAGGATTTTATCAAGAATCCCATCTGGTAACCCTCGCTTACAATGTGACCATTACGGGAAATATTGGTCTATCATGCGCTGAGCCTGCCCGCCGTATGGACCATTCGGGTCGAGATCTCTCGCCAGAACGAGGTGGTCATAGGCGGAATCGACTTTTCCCTTTTGGAGGTAGAGCACACCGAGATAGAGATGTACTGCTGGAAGGTCCGGATGTTTTTCAAGCACTTGAAGCCATAGGGTTTCAGCAGTTTCCAGATCACCGCTGGCAAAATAAACCCTTCCGAGCGTGACGGTATTTTGCAGGTCGTCGGGAGCCAGTGCCCGCGCTTGAAGTGCGGCTGGAAATCCGATTTCCCGGACTCCGTAGTTGTAATCCACGGTGAAATTTGCCAATAAACGCCAATATGCTGGATCGCGAGGTGAAAGCTCAATGGCGTGCTTATAATGGTTCAAACCGTCTGGTACATCACCTGTACGGGCAATTACATCTCCGAGCGATATCTGCCAGCCTGGATTCAACGGTTCAAGTTCAGCTGCCACCTGAAATTCATCGCGCGCCTTCTCGAAGCGATTCGCTCGCATCCAATATACAGCGCGCAACCCACGGATCTCTGCTGAATGTGGATCGAGCGCTAGAGCCCGGTCCAAATCGGGAAGGCCATCCTCTTTGAAGGACTGTTTCACTTCGCCCAGCCATGCCCATGCCAGCGCATATTGGGAATCAGCCTTTATTGCATTGGTAAAAGCCTCCTTCCCCAGAGTCCAGGCATCCTGAGCAATCAAAGCCCGTCCGGCACCGGTCAACTGCGCCGCTGGGTTTGAAGACAGCAGTGCCACGTTCAAACCGTGTCGTAAGTCCTGTATGATGGGATCAAGCCTCGGGTCGAGCTGGGCTGCCTGCATCAACGGCTCCAGGGCACGTTCTGGGTATCGCGTGGCTAACAGCAATCCCAGCATATAACGTGAATCCGCATCACCGCCATCCAACTTTTGCGCGATGTCAAATGTTTCGATTGCGTCATCATAATTTCCAAGTTCTAGATAGACGTGGCCAAGACGGTTATACAACTGGGATGAGCCAAGCCCCTCGACCCGCAGCTGTTCCCATTGCTCGATTGCTGAAAGCATGTTCCCCGTTCGGAAGAGGGCATCCCCCAGCGCAAGACGCCCCGTGGCAGATAGATGAGGGGTCATTTTGAGCAATCGAACGGCCAGGTCGGGATTTTCATCCGCAAGTGCCATCAAACCCGCCTGCTCCCGGAGGTCAGTCCGCCAGGGAAGATGCCTCGCAGCAGATTCATACTCCAGCGCAGCCTGTCCCGGTGACGAGAGGCGCAGGGCTTCAGCCTGTGCCAGGTCCTGCCAGCCTGCCAGGGCGGGGGGAGCAATCACCAGAATCAGCAAAAGCAGTAGAATAAGAACAGAGGTCAGAGTACGGGGAAAATTATTCATCGCAAGCCATTGTATTATAGTATATCGAGTTTTCAAGCAAAAATCGGGAAAAATATCCATTTTTTGACCATATATTCTGCTTCTTAATGTAATTGTGTTCTGAACAGGCAGATGTATAATTGTTGGTGGAACCACGCCGTGCTATAATCGCAACGACGCGACTATGGAATTCCTGACTCAATTATTTGACCTTCTGACCTCTCCTCCCGGCAGCCTGGTTTATTTCATGGTGCTGGTATTCTGCACGGTGAGCGCCTTCTGGTGGTCGTACGAGCAATGGCGATCCACCGAATTCCCCCAAGCAAAAAGAACAGTCATCGGTCTGGGCATTTTATTCGCAGCCCAGGTGACCATGTTTGTGCTCGGCGGACTAGCCTGGCAGGGACTGGTCGATCCTAATGTTATATTGCCAGTGCTGGACCGCACAGTGGTATTTTTTAGCGTGGTCTGGATCATCTGGCTTTGGGCTTTCCCCGAACCCGCTGGAAAGGCGGACACAGCAGCCATTTTGTTAAGTGTGGTGGACGCGATCGCACTGGTCGTCAGTGTTGCCTTGCGCTCACAGCAAGACGCGACTGTGCCGTTTAATGACACAATTCAAAGCACGATCTGGGCGATTGCCATCCTCGGACTTTCAGGGCTGGGGATTGCCATCATTTTCTACCGCCGTCCCAATAACTGGGAAAATGGTCTGGCGATGCTCCTGTTGATCTTCACCGGCTTCACGCTCGACCTATTCTTTTCCACCAACGGTGGTGACTACTCCGGCTTTGGCCGCCTGATGCTTATGGCAGCCTTCCCCATTTTGCTAACCCTGCCGCAGCGGTTCCCATCTCCGACACAAGCCCTCCCTCGCCAGCCTGCTATCCGTGCGGCGACCGATGAAAGCCAAAAAGAAGAGCCGCCCACCAATGGTGAAGGCAGACCACTTCGTGAGCGTCGCCGCTATAGCACCGACGCGAAGACCCTGCACGCGCTGCTCGACCTGGCGGCTCAGAATGAACCAAATAAAATCAATGATGATATCACCCGCGCGGTGGCGCAATCCATGCTCGCCGACCTGTCTTTCCTGATTTATCTGACGGACAATAAGCAAATGATCATCTCAAGCGGATATGACCTGATCCGCGAGGAGAAATTAGAGGGCACCCAACTCAACAAGGATATGGTTCCGCTGCTGGCAAATGCGGTGCAACGCGGTCGACCTTTACGTCTGCCCGCCAGCAGCACATCCTCCGACCTTAAAGGGCTTGGCGACCTGCTGGGCCTCTCCACCCCCGGCCACCTGTTGAACGTGCCGATTGCCAACGAAAAAGGTCCCATCGGCAGTATATTATTACTCTCACCGTACTCCAACCGCTTGTGGAGTGCAGATGACCAGGCTTTCCTGGCCAATATCGCCACCTCATTTGTCCCGATTGTCGAACGCGGGCAGTTCATTGCCAAGTTAGAGCATGAACGCGATAGTGTCAAGACCGACCACGTTCATAGTAAATCCGCTGTTGATAACCTGGAAGCGCAACTCGTAGAGCTTCGAACAGAAAACGAGAAATACCGCCAGAGTTCAGAGCATCTCATTGCGTTAATGGCAATTCATGAGGAAGCACAGCTTAGGATATCCACGCTTGAAAAAGAATCCGAAGAAGCGCAACAGCGGTTGGTTGCAATCGAAAAAGAGAACGCAGGGCTGCGCGCAGGTACTATTGAAAACGCTAACGCCAGTCCTGATGGTGTTCAACTTGAAAATGAGCTTCGACTCACCCTGGGTGAAGTAGCCCGCCTGCAGAACACTCTGGCGGAAGCAAATATGAAAGTTCTGGAACTTGAAAAGCGCTCCAGCGGAACCATGAGCAGTGATCAGGCCGAAGTCATCGCATCCATTTCGCAGGAACTCCGCCAGCCGATGTCCTCCATCATCGGCTACACAGACCTGTTACTCGGCGAGTCGGTCGGCATCCTCGGCGCGCTCCAGCGCAAATTCATCGAGCGCATCAAAGCCTCCACGGAACGGATTGGCAGTCTGATCGAAGACTTGATCCAGATCACCACCATCGGAACCGGATTGATGGCTCTCAAGCCGGAGGCCATCGACCTGAACCTCATTATTGATAACGCGATGGCATACACCAGCTCTCAGCTCCGCGAGCGCAACATCACTTTGCGCATTGATCTGCCCAAATCGACCGAGCACATCTACGCTGACCGGGAAGCGCTTCAGCAGATTTTTATCCACCTTCTGCAAAACGCCGGCGCGGCTTCCCCTGTGGAAGGAACAGTCACATTGAGGGTCCGCACTGAAAAACAGGACGATAATGATTTTGTGCTCATCCAGGTGGCGGACACTGGTGGTGGTATCCCGACTGAAGACTTGCCGCGCGTATTTTCACGCCTCTACCGGGCGGATAATGTGCTAATACAAGGCGTCGGGGATACCGGCGTAGGGCTGTCGATTGCCAAGACGCTGACTGAAGCCCAGGGTGGACGCATCTGGGTGGATTCGGAAATTGGGGTCGGCGCAACCTTTAGTGTATTGCTACCTGTCAGCCAGGCAGAGCCCGAAGCCAAAGCTGAAAAAGAGCAGAAGGGGGAGTAAATGAAACCTGCCCTGCGTAAGACCTTCTCTGCCATCCTAATCGCACTTGCCTCGCTGGTGATTGTAATAGGAATCATATCACTGGCCATGGTACAGGGAGGGAAAAGACTCTTACCCGGTTCTGCAGATACGGAAACACCCACCTTGATCCCGACTGAACCCGGTTTGTCGGCAATAACCGAGACACCTGATTCGAATCAAGCGACCAGTGAGACTCAGTCTGCCACGCTACCTTCATCGCAGGTCACATGTATATCTCCGCGAGGCTGGATGCCCATCATTGTTATGCCCGGGCAAACTCTAGAGAAAATCGCGGCTCTTTACAATACCTCACCCGAGTTGCTTAAGAAGGGAAACTGTCTTAAGGACAACAGCATCCAGGCCGGAATAATCATCTTTATTCCAGCATCGCCCGTCCAGGAAACCCAATCTCGCGCTCAATGCGGACCTCCCGCCGGCTGGGTCATCTATATCGTTCAATCCGGCGATACACTCTACGGCATCGCCACAGCCTATGGAACCACTGTCAACCAGCTAAAGTATGCCAACTGCCTCAAGAATGACAATATCTACGTAGGGCAAAGACTGTACGTGCCTAACGTACCTCCCAATATCGTCAATCCCGGTCTGCCTCTACCGCCCTTATGGACGCCGACCCCGACTTATTTAACCATCCCCATGCTGCTGACCCCTCAGACGCCGATGCTGCCGACGGGTATCCCCTTCCCGATCTTCCCACCCCTCCCTTGAGTGGCTCTGCTTCAGGGGGTATGCGATTAAGTTGTTTTTATTATTACCATTATGCTGTCTGGTTATTCCAAAACGCCGTTTGGCTTCTTCGTTCGAAAATATGCCTGGTGGATGGTAATTTTCATCCCCTTGCTGTTAGCAGGTTGCGGGACACCTGTCGTACAGGCACAACCGGTCGCCACAGCATGGTTTTTGATCACAGCAAATCCACGGGCAACCGCCACACCGACCCCGTTCCAGCCCATCCTGCCCGGTAACCCGGCGCTGGTCGCAACCCCCTTCCCCACCGAAATTCCAGAGGTGCTCCCCTCACCGGTCAATACTTTTCCTCCCTCAGCAGATACGCCCACGGCTGTGTTACCGGAGGTGCTGCCCACTCCCGGTCAGGTGATTGATATTTCGCAAATCCCGACCGCCTTGCCCATCGCACAAGGCAGTGACACGATCAATTTCATCCTGCTTGGTTCCGACACACGCGGCGGGACTTCCTTCAGGACCGACACCATGGTGATTGCCATCGTACGCCCGAGCACTGGTGAAGTGTCGCTGATTTCTCTGCCCCGTGATATGTGGGTCAACATCCCTACCGTTGGGATGCAGCGGTTGAACACTGCCTACGAGTATGGGGCGATGTACAACTACCCCGGTGGCGGTTCCGCGCTCCTGCGAGATACCATCATGTACAACCTGGGCATAAACATTGATCACACCGCCATGGTGGATTTCAACGGTTTTCGACAGGTCGTGAACACGATCGGCGGGGTGGATGTGCCAGTTTTTTGTCCCTACACAGATTGGCATCTGATCAGCCCGGAACTGGATCCTGAAAATGAAAACAACTGGGAACTCTACACCGTCGGGCCGGGGGTTGTCGAAATGGACGGGGATCTGGCATTGTGGTATGCCCGTTCCCGCAAACGCTCAAATGATTTCGATCGCGGACGACGTCAACAGGAAGTGCTGCGCGCCATCTATTCGCAAGCCCTGCAGGCGAATCTCCTCACACAGCTCCCAGACCTTTACAGCCAAGTGAGCTCAGCCGTCACGACCGACCTGGGATTCACTGACTTGCTCAGCCTGGCGCCGATCAGCCTGCACTTGAGCAACGCTGATATCCGCGGTTATTACATCAACGAAAAAAACGGGACGGTCTCGTCCTGGATCACACCCAGCGGGGCTTATGTCCTGGTACCCAATGAAGCTGCCATTGCCGCGCTGGTACAGGAAGCGTCAACGTCGCACCCCAAACAAATCCAGGAAGCAGCTATCAAAGTTGAAGTGCGCAACGCCTCTCCCTATGACGGCTGGGATGCCCTGGCCGCCCAACGTCTCAATTATGCCGGTTTTGAATCGAGCATTGCGCCAACAGATCATCGCGACCAGACCACCACATATCTTTATGATCTGACGAGCACCCAGGACCGAAGCGTCACTTCCCAGATCCTGGCAGTGATGGGACTTTCGGAAATAAATCTGATCTCTGCCCCCAATCCCAGCAGCACCGCCCCCTATGTTCTGTTGCTCGGTTCAGACTACCAGCCCTGCTTTGACCCCGGCACGCTCACTCCATAAATCAATCTCCCTCGATTCATTTATCAGGAAAAATATCTTCCGCAACACTTGAAACTCTCCGATTGGAGATGTTTTTCGTAATGCATATAACATTGCAAGAGCGTAGCAATGCATTTAAACCCTTTGACGTGCCGTTTCTTTTGCACTAAACTATACGAAGAACAAACGTGGTGACCTTTCACACGGGAGGTAACATGACCCAGAATAATTCAAGTACGGCTCACATCACTGCTCAGACACCCCTGGCTCCCGCCATCAATGGCTGGGAAATCTACCTGAACGATCAGGGCAGGTCTCCTTATACGGTAAAAGCCTTCCTTTCTGATGTCCGGCTGCTGACAAAGATCTTCCCGCCGGACCGTTCCCTTGGCGCCATCTCCACCAACGATTTGAACAATTTCCTGCACTGGATGGAAAACGAGCGTGGTGTGCCCTGTTCCCCCAAAACACTTGCACGCCGCATCACCTCGCTCAAATCGTTTTTCCGCTGGCTGCACCAGTTTGGTGTCATCCTGGTGGACCCCGCTGAGAAAGTCGTTCAAAAATCAGTGCTCAGTCCGATCCCCGAAGTGCTCAATCACGCCGAGCAGGAAGCCATACTACTGGCGGCTGACCGCTATCGCCGAAAGACCAAACCCGATGCCCGCCCCTACGCCCTTCTCTATCTGATCCTGACCACCGGCATTAAAAAGAGTGAATGCCTGGGCATTCACCTGAACCATATTGACCTTGAAGCTCAGGGTGGACCGCTGGTTTTCATCCGGTATGCCAGCCCGGCAAACCGATACAAGGAACGCAAACTTACCCTCTCAGAAGACTGGATTCCCGTCTACCAGGAATATCTCGACCAGTATGCCCAGGTGGACCAGCTCTTCCCGTGGTCGCCGCGTCGTCTCGAGTACCTGCTCGAGGACATCGGTGAAGATGCCGGACTCACCAAACATTTATCCTTCGACATGTGCCGCTGGACTTACGCCCTGAATGAATATTTACGTGGCACTGAACTGGATAAAATCCGCCAGAACCTGGGCGTTTCAAAGATCCAGTGGCGGGAGGTGCACATGAAACTGCGCCAACTGGCAGGTAAAGTCAGCTGATCCAAAAAGGCTTCCTTTACGGAAGCCTTTTTAGTTGCAAGCGCAGGGCTTGACGCGTCGTGTCATCCAGGCGGAAGGGGTGCGCCAACCGCAATCCCATTACCCAGGCAATTTCATGCTCCACAAATAACAACGGCCAATGCTCACGGGCGCGTTTGGGCAGTTTGATGTTCACAAAAAAATCGGACAACTTGACCGATTGCCCATTCATGCCCAAAGGCTGGAAACTATCCCCCGGTGACAACCGGCGCGCCGATAATTTGCCGTTCGTTTTTTCGGCATCCATCCAGGCGATAAACGGATCCTCATTTTTCTTCGCTTGTTCATGGACATCATCTCCGCTAAATTTTTCAATGACCAGGCACCAGCCATTCCCAAGTTCATTGCCGCCTACCTGGATCGATTGCTGGCTATTAATTTGTGGCCAGTTTCCTGATGGTAAATCCGCTTCATAATTGGCAAGATAGAAGAGTTCCTTTTCTTGATAAAGAAACATGCCACCGGTCAAGTCCAACCGGCGGCCAGGTGAAATCCCGCGTGCACCGCGCAAGTCACGGGCAGACTGCGCTGCCTGTTCCAGCACATCAAAATCGACATTCCGCCAACCGGGACGCAATTGAAGCATCGCACGCCTGAGCAGGTTTCGGCGCATGCCCATTGACAGATCCTGCAGCGCAGGCAGGTGGAAAGCGATATACCCCTCCCCCGTTTCAGCGATGGTTTTCTCCCACACCACATTGACAAATTCATTCAACGATTCATGGTCATCCTGGAGTGAGCGAGCCATGCGGATCAGCGCTTTTTTGAACAGGGGATTATAAGTCTCCAATTCGGGGATCAAGCTATGGCGGAGGCGGTTCCGAAAGTAAGTCTGATCGGCGTTGGATGAGTCGAGGACAAAATCCAACCCGCGCTGTTGGCAGTAAGCCTCGGTATCGCTCCGCCACAAATGCAGAATCGGGCGCACCAGGGGGATTTCAGTTTCAAATTCTGGAAGCAGGATGAGCGACGGCATCCCCTTCAATCCAGTTAACCCCGCACCTCGCACCAGGTGCATCAAGATGGTTTCAACCTGGTCGTCAGCGGTATGTGCCACGGCAACCGCCTGCGCCTTCCGGACACGCGCCGTCTCAAAGAGGAATTGGTAACGGAGTTTACGTGCCGCTTCTTCCAGAGAAAACCCCTGCTCCCTGGCATACACTGCCACATCGGCGGAATCCAGGATAAAAAGCACGCCCATTGTTTCGGCAATCGCGCGGACATGCTCCGCTTCAGCCTCCGCTTCAGGACGTAGTTTGTGATTGAGGTGCGCTACGATCACCTGGTAACCCGCATCGTTGAGCAGGTCAAGCAGGCAAAGACTATCCGCCCCGCCGGAGACACCCACGACGACAGGCTTTGAGGGTTGAAGATTTACAGTTGACGGGTCGAGTTTCCAATCCACAGTTGTATTAAACCACAAAGACACGCAGGTTCAAAGTATTGAACCCGTGTGCCTTTGTGAAAATGCG